>CAMZKE010000020.1 GCA_947311115.1 uncultured Bacteroidales bacterium
CTATTTAACCCGCATTATTCATACGTTTTTCTTTTTCTTAGACAAGGCGTCGAACCATGCTGATGTATATGAATACTGCAAATGGTTTGCAACGAAGTATAAGGAAAAGAAAAACGTATATCAAAGAAAACTAATCACCCAAATTCGGGTAATTTGCATTTTGTATTATTTGTCTGGCTTTAAATAAATTACCTTCATCTTTTGCTAAATCACATGAATAATGCGGGTTAAAATAAGTATTATTTTAATTCATCAACTTATTTTGTCGCATTATTGACTCTTTATGAATCAGTTGCAGTATTTTTTTTATAAATTCTTTGTCAAGTCCTAAATCTTTACCAAACTTTTTTCGAGAGCTAATAATTTTTTCCCAACGGCGAAGTTGAAAAACAGCAATATCATTTTTCTTTTTGTAATTTCCAATTTTCTCAATAATATCCATTCGCTTTGCTAAAAGTTCTAGCATTTGATTGTCAACACTATCAATTTGCTCACGAAGCAACTCTATTTCAGCAATATTATTAACTGTATTATCGGCTCTAAAATGTAGTTTAGATATTAAATCACTTAGTTCAGATGGAGTTAATTGTTGTTTTGCATCGCTTAAAGCTTCTTTCGGATTTATATGTGTTTCAATCATTAAACCATCAAAATTTAAGTCTAAACCTTTTTGCGAAATATCTTTAATATATTCGGTGCTACCGGATATATGACTTGGGTCGCCAATAATAGGCAAATTGTTAAATCGAGTTTTTAGCTCAATAGGTATTTCCCATTTTGGGATATTTCGTAAGTTAGTTTTCTCGAATGGGTAAAACCCTCTATGAATAGCTGCAATTTTATTAATTCCTGCTCTGTTAATTCTCTCAATAGCTCCTTGCCAAAGTTCAATATCAGGATTAATAGGATTTTTTATCATTACAGGAATATCGTAGTTTTTTAAAGTATCGGCTAATGCTTGTATTGCAAATGGATTTGCTACGGTTCTTGCACCAATCCATAATATATCTACTCCATATTTTATTGCTAATTCAACGTGTTCAGGTGATGCAACCTCAACACAAGTTATTAAATTAGTTTCGTGTTTTACTTTTTGTAACCATTTAAGAGCTTCCTCTCCTTTTCCTTCGAAACTACCCGGTCTAGTGCGTGGTTTCCATACACCTGCTCTAAATATCTTTACTTTATCAGTTTTGTCAAGTTGTATAGCTGTGCTTAAAACTTGTTGCTCGGTTTCTGCACTACAAGGTCCCGCAATAATTACCGGCGATTCTAATTCTAAATCAGTAAACCACAATTTTAAGGGCAATATATTTGTTAAATTACTCATAAATTAGTTCGAATAAACTGTCGATATCATTGTCATTGTTACTGCATTAATAAAAATTAATGAAATAGTTATCCAAAACAATATTTTATTAATTTTAATTTTATCTGGTCCAATTATTATTGTAGGTATAGTTAGTAATATGCCAATAATAAAGTTTATTCTGCCTTCCATTCCTAAATCGAAAACTCGTTGTTTATATGCTTGCACATCGTTACCTGTAGAAAATGCATTATATGTCAAAAAAATATTAAATGCAAAAATTGCTGTAGAAATTATAAGAATAAATAAAAGTGATTTTTTCATTATTTGTTATATTTGATACAAAAATATAGTTTATTTATAACATATCTAATTAAAATGTACATTGTATAAAATTTACCTTGCAGTATTTTCATTTTTATATATAATGCGATTATCTCAAATAGTTTATACCATAATATTTTTTTTAGATGTAAATTTACAAGCAAACATTTAATTTTATATGATAAAATAATTATATATATCTTTAATGAGAATTTTGAAATACTAAAATTTAATGAAAAAACAATTATTATTACTACTTATATTTTTATTTGTGTTAAATGGTTTTACACAGAAAAAAACAAACATTTATGTTTTAAATATAAAACAAGAAATTGGACCCTCTGTTTGGCGACATACTCAAAAAGCATTTGAAAGAGCCAAAGAAAAAAATTCTGATATATTTTTAATACACATGAATACTTATGGAGGAGCCGTTGATGCAGCTGACAGTATTCGTAGCAAAATATTAAATTCTAATATCCCTGTTTATGTATTTATTGATAACAATGCTGCATCAGCAGGAGCACTAATTTCGGTTGCATGCGATAGTATTTATATGTGCGAAGGGGCTAAAATTGGAGCCGCAACTGTTGTTACGCAAACTGGTGAAAAAGCTCCTGACAAATACCAATCTTATATGCGTGCAACTATGCGTTCTACGGCTGAGGCTAAAGGTAAAGACACTTTAGTTATGAATGGAGATACTGTAATAAAATGGCGTAGAAACCCATTAATTGCAGAGGCAATGGTTGATGAAGATATTTATATTAAAGATGTTATTGACAGTGCTAAAATTTTAACTTTTACTACAAACGATGCTCTTGAAAATAATTATTGTGAGGCTAAAGTGGAAAGTATTGATGATTTATTAAAACATTCAGGAATTTCAGATTATAATATTGAAGAATATGAACCTGATTTTATTGAAAGTGTAATAGGTTTATTAGTTAACCCTGTGGTGCACAGCTTACTTATAATGCTTATTATTGGAGGTTTATATTTTGAGTTGCAATCACCGGGAATAGGTTTTCCCTTAGCAGCATCAATATTTTCAGCTGTACTATATTTTGCACCTCTGTATTTGGAAGGAATGGCACAAAACTGGGAGATTATTATTTTTGTTGTAGGAGTTATTTTAATAGCACTCGAAATATTTGTTGTGCCGGGTTTTGGAGTTACAGGAATTTCAGGAATAGTGTTTGTTATTGCAGGTCTTACTTTAAGTTTAATTGATAATAATATTTTCCAATATAATAGTTTTGAGTACGGAGTAAAAATTGTTTTTGAAGCTTTTGCTTTAGTTATTATTTCGCTAACATTGTCTTTTATTTTGTCAATATTTTTAAGTAAAAAACTGTTGTTAAGTACATCGTTAAATAAATTTGTGTTAAAAAAAGCTCAAAATATTAATGATGGTTATATAGCTGTAAAAGTAAAAGATAATATTATTGGAAATAAAGGAAAAACCATTACAGATTTACGACCATCAGGCAAAATAATGGTGAATAATGATGTTTACGACGCAATAGCCGAGTTTGGTTATATAGAAAAAAATAAAGAAATATTTATATCACGCTTTGAAACAGGACAAGCTTATGTTAAAGAAAATATATAAAACTTTAGTTTTAATTTTATTGTTACAAGTAACAAGTTTTGCACAAACAATATCTATTAAAGAACAAATAAATAACGATGCAGAATTAAATAATACAAGTATTGGGTTTTATGCTGTTGAGGCAAAAACAGGAAATGTTTTAGTTGATATTAATTCCAATAAGAATTTAAAACCGGCATCAAATTTAAAACTACTTACTACAATTGCAGCTTTAAAAATTTTGGGAGGTGATACTCGTTTTGAAACAAAAATAATGTATTCGGGCTACTTTGATGATGACGATATTTTAGCTGGAGACTTATACATTATTGGTGGTGGCGATCCTACTATTGCATCAAAATATTTTAAAAAAGATAAAAACAGATTCTTAACCGAAATAAAAGCAGCCTTAAAAAAAGCACATATAAAAACTGTAGAAGGTAACTTAATTATTGTTGATACACTTTTTAAAGGACAGGCTACACCAACAACTTGGGTTTGGGGTGATATAGGTAATTATTATGGTGCAGGAGTTAGTAGTTTTGCAATTTTTGATAATCAATATAAAATATATTTTAATACAAAAGTAAAATTAAACGATACTGTAAAAATATTAAAGATATATCCTGAAACTGATATAAGTTTAATAAACGAAGTAACTGCAACTAAAACCCGTAGAGATAAAAGTAATATTTATGGTTCAGAGTTAAGTAATAAGCGTGTAATAACAGGAGAACTACCAATAAATAAAGATTCTTTTATTGTAAAAGGTTCAATATTAAATCCTGAGCAAGTTTTGGCTAATTATATAAAATTTGAATTAGAGAAAGATAGTTCTCTGCGAATAAAAGGGAAAACTATAATACAAAAAAAAACAAGAAAATCTGCAAAACTTAATTTATTATTTACTTATAAATCTCCTACTGTAAAAGAAATAATTGAGAAAACTAATTTGTATAGTGTAAATTTATTTGCTGAAATGCTTTTAAGACATATAGATGTAAAACTTAATGGAAAAGGAACTAACTATTCTGCCACAAAAAAACTAAAAAATTATTGGGTACAACAAGGACTAAATAATAATAACATGAAATTCTATGACGGTAGCGGTTTGTCCTCATATAATATTATCTCAACAAAACAATTAGTAAAGGCTCTTCAATTTGCTTACGCCGATAGTATTTTCTTCAATAGCTTTATATCAACACTACCAATTGGAGGAAAATCAGGAACTTTAAAAACAATGTTTAAAAACACCGATTTAGTTGGTAAAGTTTACGCTAAATCAGGTTCTATGTCTGCAGTAAAAGCATATTCTGGTTATATTTTCATCAATGACGATAAAAATCCTATTATTTTCTCCATTATTTTTAATAATTTCACCCTAAAATCAAATAACATAAAGGCTAAAATACAACAACTTATAGTACGTTTGTCAAAAAAATAAAAATACGTATTTCCTCCTATAAAACTTTTCTTTTTATTAGTATATTTGAATTGTAGCTAATAAACATGTATAGTTTATGAGATACATTAGTAACAAAACTGTTGCAATTACGTATAAATAGTTGTATTTTTGTGTTACACTATGAAACGAATATACATATTATCAATATTAGCAATTGGCCTATTAGCATCTTCGTGTACAGAAGAATGTAATTGCTTGTCTCTTAAAGAAAAAAACGATATTACCTATAACCCTGTCGAAAACTCTCCTTATACAGGCACTTGTAAAGAGAATGTATACGGAATGAGTAAAGAGATTGAGTACAAAGATGGAAAAATAAATGGTGCTTATATTTCTTGGGACGAAAACGGAAACAAAATATACGAAGATAATTTTGTTGATGGAAAACGCAATGGTAAATCAATAATATATCATAACAACGGTAATAAATCAGAAGAGAAGAACTATGTAAAAGGTAAAAAAGAAGGAAAATCTTTAAGTTGGTACGACAAAGGTGAAAAACAATTAGAGTGCACATACAAAGATGATAAGTTAGACGGTAAATATAAAGAGTGGTACAAGAATGGTAAATTAAAAAAAGAAGCTGAATATAGCGAAGGGCTTATTCATGGTAAATGGATAACTTGGTACGAAAATGGTCAAACTAAAGAAAAAGGTAAGTATATTCAGAATAATAAGGTTGGTACTTGGGAAACTTGGTATAGTAGTGGTAAAAAACAGTCGGAAGGTGAATATGTTAACAACATGAAACAAGGGAAGTGGATTGTATGGCACGAAAACGAAAATGTAAAATCAAGTGGTAAATACGTTGATGGAAAAAAAGAAGACTTTTGGACTACTTGGTACGAAGATAAAAATACAAAATCTATATGTAAATACATGGAGGGACGAAAAAATGGCGAATTTGTTTCATTCTTTCGTAATGGAACTAAAAAAGAAGAAGGTCAATATGTTAATGGATTAAAAGAAGGAGCATTTACCGTTTGGAATAAAAATAAAACTAAAAAAACGGTAATATATAAAGGTGGAGTTGTAAACTCTGACACAATAGACGAATCAAATGTTCCGGTATTTTAGGAATACTTATTAATATCATAAAAAAAGGCTCTTAAGAGCCTTTTTTTATGATAAAACTAGTCGCCGCAAGCGAACGAGATATAGGGGTTAAGTTCAAATTATGGGGAGTAATGTTATCTTTAATCCTGCTGTCCGATAATAGATGATCATATTGTTTTAACTCTAATTATTCATACGTTTTTTTTTAGACAAGGCGTCGAACCATGCTGCTGTATATGAATACTGCAAATGGTTTGCAACAAAGTATAAGGAAAAAAATATATATAAAAAAACTAATCACTCAAATTTAGGTAATTTGTATTCTGTATTATCTGTATGGTTTTAAATAAATTAATTTCGTTTTTAAAGAATCTCCTCGCCGCAAGCGGACGAGGTATCGTTTTGGAATACTATTCTTTTATACGTCCTAAGGGACGGGGAATTAAACCCAAACAGATTAAATTACATTAATAATGCGGATAATAAAAAAGATGAAGTACATATGAATCTATAAATAATAGGGTTTTATGAGCTTGATAAATGTTTAATTCACTAAAGAAATAATTCTTAGTGGTTTTTTTATACTTTTGCATCCAATAAAATAAATAATTATGGCAGACGATACTTTTAAAAAAATAATAGCACACTCAAAAGAGTATGGATTTATATTTCAATCGAGTGAAATTTATGACGGCTTAAGTGCAGTTTACGATTACGGACAACTTGGAGCAGAACTAAAAAATAATATTAAGCGTTATTGGTGGGAAGCAATGGTTAAGTTAAACGAAAATATTGTTGGTATCGATTCTGCAATATTTATGCATCCAACAGTTTGGAAAGCATCAGGACACGTTGATGCTTTTAACGACCCATTGATTGATAATAAGGACTCAAAAAAAAGATACAGAGCTGATGTGTTAATTGAGGAGCAACGCGAAAAATTTCAGCAAAAAATTGAAAAAGAAGTTAAAAAAGCAGCAAAACGCTTTGGCGATTCCTTTGATAGAGCAGAATTTGAACGAACAAATCAGCGAGTTTTAGCAAATCAAGAAAAGATAAATATTATTACTAACCGTTTTCAAACTGCATTAGAAAATAACGATTTAGATGAGCTTCGTCAAATTATTATTGATTACGAAATTGCTTGCCCTGTATCTGGTTCACGTAATTGGACTGAGGTACGTCAATTTAATTTAATGTTCGATACAAAACTTGGTTCTGTTTCGGGCGATGCGAGTACAATATATTTACGTCCGGAAACAGCACAAGGTATTTTTGTAAACTACCTAAATGTGCAAAAAACAGGACGTATGCGTTTACCTTTTGGTATTGCCCAAATAGGTAAAGCATTTAGAAACGAGATAGTTGCACGTCAATTTATTTTCCGTATGCGAGAATTTGAGCAAATGGAAATGCAATTTTTTGTAAAACCGGGTGAAGAAATGCAATGGTTTGAAACTTGGAAAGAAAAACGCTTAAAATGGCATTTAGCTCTGGGCTTTAGTGCCGATAAATATCGTTTTCACGACCACGATAAACTTGCTCATTATGCAAATGCTGCAGCCGATATCGAATTTGAATTTCCTTTTGGTTTTAAAGAATTAGAAGGTATTCATTCGCGTACAGATTTCGATTTAAATCAGCATCAAGAATACTCGAAAAAGAAATTACAATATTTCGATAACGAAGAAGGCAAAAACTATGTACCTTATGTTGTAGAAACATCGGTTGGCTTAGACCGTACTTTTCTTATGATACTTGCTAACTCGTTTGAAGAGGAAGTTATTGATAAAGGCGATGGAAAAACTGATACTCGTACAGTATTAAAAATACCGGCAGCATTAGCTCCTGTAAAAGTAGCTATTTTACCTCTTGTTAAAAAAGATGGATTACCTGAAAAAGCTCGTGAAATTTTAAACACTCTAAAATTTGACAACAATTGTCAGTACGACGAAAAAGATTCTATTGGAAAACGTTATCGCCGACAAGATGCAATTGGAACACCATTTTGTATTACAGTTGATCACGATAGTTTAATTGATAATATGGTAACTATTCGCCACCGCGATACTATGAAACAACAAAGGGTTAATATTGCTGATATAGAGAAAATTATAGATGAAAAAGTAAATATGAAAAATTTACTTAAGCAATTGTAACATTCTTTATTAAACATATTTTATAAGATAAACAAAATATAAGCCATAGTTTTGTAAGTGTATAAATATCATGCAGATATAATTAAATCTACATTTATAATAACCTATAGTTTTTGCAAAATTATTGCAAATAAATATAATAAATGAAACGAGCAGATATTGAAATAATGGCTCCTGTTGGCTCATACGAGAGCTTGGCAGCAGCAATACAAGCAGGTGCAAATTCGGTTTATTTCGGGATTGAACAATTAAATATGCGTGCAAAATCGTCAAATAATTTCACAACCGACGATTTAAAAGAAATTGTACGTATTTGTAATGAAAACAATATTAAATCATACTTAACAGTTAATACAATTCTTTACGACCACGACCTTCATTTAATGCGAAATATTATTGATATTGCTAAAAATGCTAATGTTTCTGCAATAATTGCATCAGACCAAGCTGCAATAAATTACGCTAATAGTGTTGGTGTTGAGGTTCATATATCAACTCAAGTTAATGTGAGTAATATTGAAACTTTAAAATTTTATGCAAAATTTGCTGATGTAGTAGTTTTGGCTCGTGAATTAAGTTTAAAGCAAGTAAAATTTATCACAAATAAAATAAAAGAAGAAAATATTACCGGACCAAAAGGTGAACTAATTAGAATAGAAATATTTGTACACGGAGCATTGTGTATGGCAGTATCGGGTAAATGTTATTTAAGCTTACACGAACAAAATTCATCGGCAAACCGTGGTGCTTGCCTTCAAACTTGCAGAAAAGAATATATTGTTACCGAAAAAGAATCAGGTATCGATTTTGAGGTTGATAACGAGTACATTATGTCGGCAAAGGACCTAAATACAATTGGGTTTATTGATCAGGTATTAGATACAGGTGTTTCGGTTTTAAAAGTTGAAGGTAGAGGCAGACCACCTGAGTATGTGTATAATGTGGTATCAAGTTACGATGAGGCAATAAAATCGGTTATTGATGGTACGTTTAATAATGAAAAAGTTAAAGACTGGAATAAAAAACTTTCTGAGGTATTTAATCGTGGCTTTTGGGGCGGATATTTATTTGGTCGTGAGCTTGGCGAATGGAGTAATGTTTACGGTTCAAAAGCTACCGAAAGAAAAGCTTATATTGGAAAAGGTACTAACTACTTTAAAAATATAAAAGTAGCCGAGTTTTTAAACGAAGCAGAGAGTATAAAAATAGGTGATACAATTTTAATTTCAGGACCTACAACAGGTGTTATTAAAACTACTGTTAATGAAATTAGAGTTGATGATAAATCGGTAACAGAAACTGTAAAAGGCGAACTTTTTTCATTAAAAATTGAAGAAACTGTACGTCGTTCAGATAAGATTTATAGAATAGATAAAACTGAATTTGCAGAGTAAGAAAAAAATATTATTACTCTCTTTATTAACACGGATTATTTTGTGATTAATCCATGTTATTCCACCCATTAGCTTTTAGTTCAATAAAATTATCGTCTTCGGTAATTAAATTTAAACCTTGGTCTTTATCCATAATATGACCAATAACTTTAATTTGTTTATAATCTTTTATTTTCTCAAAATCTTTTACCGATATTGTAAAAAGTAACTCGTAATCTTCGCCACCATTAAGTGCTGTAATTAAAGGTTCTAATTTAAAATTATTAGCAACTTCAGCAGTAACATAATCAATAGGTATTTTACCTATATAAATTTTACAACCTACATTCGATTGTTTGCAAATATGATGCATTTCAGATGCAAGTCCATCAGAAATATCAATCATAGAAGTTGGTTTTACACCTATTTCTTTTAATAGTTCAATAATGTCTTGTCGAGCTTCAGGTTTTAAGAAACGCTCTAAAATATAATCTTTTCCCGAAAAATCTGGCTGAGCACCCACTTCTTCAAAAACTTGTTTTTCTCTTTCTAATAATTGCAAACCCATATATGCTCCACCTAAGTCGCCTGTAACGCAAATAACATCGGTTTCTTTTGCACCATTTCGGTAAACAATATCTTTGGCATCAGCTTCGCCTATAACAGTAATACTTATTGTCATTCCTGTTAGTGATGAGCTTGTGTCACCACCAATTAAATCAACACCGTAACGGTTACATGCAAGGTATAATCCTTCGTAAAAATCATTAATTAATTCTAATGAAATTTTACTTGATACAGCTATTGAAACGAGCATTTGTTTTGGCATAGCATTCATAGCATATACATCAGAAAAATTTACTACAGCAGATTTATAACCCAAATGTTTTGCAGGTGTATATGTAAAATCAAAATGTATTCCTTCTGTTAATATATCGGTTGTAACAACTTGTGTTTTACTTGTTTTAATAATAGCGGCATCATCGCCTACTCCATATTTAGAGCTTTTATTTTTTAACTTTATATTTTTGGTTAAATATTCAATTAATGCAAACTCTCCTAAGTCTGATATTTTTGTAGGTTCTTTTTTATCTTTTAACATTTTTTTTATTTTTTATCTGTTTATGTAAAATTCACTGCCCCTTTGGGTGTATAAAATATTATTATTTAATAATTATACCTCGTTAGTTTGTAGCTAGGGTATTCATTTTGTGGAAAAATATAATTTACCGGTTCTTAGCTCTATATTTTGCCATTTGTCAATATCAAAATCAATTACAAAAATTGATGCTGTGTCCATATAAACACCGGTATTTCCTGTTAGCATTTGTAACAAATTCGTTAATGTTGGGTTATGTCCAATAAACATAATTGTATTTAAACTATCATCAATATTTTCAATATATTCTGCAATAAATTCTGAAGTGTTATGAAAATTGTATAATTGGGTATCATTATTAACACTTCCTTTAAATTTAGTAATATCATTATAAATAGAAAATGTTTGTTGAGTTCTTACAGCTTTACTTACTATAATTTTATCAGGAATTATTTTAAAACTATTAAGTTTTTCAATATTATTTTTTAGCTCTGTAATACCAAATTTTGATAAATTTCTATCAAAATCGTTGATTTGATATGAATTTTCGGCATTACCGTGTCGCATTAATATTATTCGTTTCATAAAATTATTTTTTAAAACGATTAAAAATATAGTCGTTAATATCTTTTAAAGAGTTTAATTCGTTTGATGAATTACCTGAGCGAACATAAAATTTTTCAGAAATATTTCCTTTTTTGTTGATAGTTAAATATAGTGGCTCACTAGCTTTAAAGATTTCTATTTTACATATTTCTTTGTTATCAAATTTATGAAAAGTTATTCTAATATTTTCAGTTACATACTTAACACCCATGTGTTTATGTAGTATATTGCGTAAGTATATCTCGAAAAAATCGGCTCCGTATTGTTTTAGTGAAGTGTAATCTTTATCTAAGCCAATAATACTTTTATCATCGCTAACACCTATCAATAATACACCTCCATCAGAGTTGCCAAAAGCTGCAATTGTTTTTAAAATTACATTTTCTAAATCAGGGTTAACTTTCTCTTGCCTAAAGTCCCATCTAAGCGAGGATTTAAATTCTAAATATCTACTTTCATCATTTTTTAGTAAATTTAAAAGAATGTCGTTAGTATCGAAGTTTGTTGTATGCGATTTAAGTTTTATTATTTTTAACAGATATAAAATTAATAGTACTGAGATTATTAAGAAAATAATATAAATAATAATATAGGTTAAAATATTAATATTGGTATCTTTTATAACTGAATCGGGAATTGTTAATGTAAAATATTCAATACCATACTTTGGGTCTATATTTAAATTTATTGTCCAGAATAAGCTATCGTTATAAGTGAAAGAAAATATACTATCATTTAGTTTGTTTAATTTTTTTGAATATTCAATAATATTTTTTTCAAAAATTAACGATGAATCTGTTAACGATTTTGAAGTTAAGTTTAATAATGTATCTTTCGTAAATTTAATATAATTATTATTATCCTTTTTTAATAAATATATATTTTTATTTGAATTTAAAATTTTATTATTAAACACATTCACAGCATCTTTATTAAATCTAAATATTATAATATACTCATTATTATTAATTTCTGTTTTAATCGAACAAACTAAAAAGTTATTTCCTTCAATATTTTTTCCATCTCCTACGTTCCAAATAAGAATATTGTTTTCTGTTTTTTTTGTGGGATTAAGCAATTCTATAGCAACAGAATCAAGTTGTACAACTTCAGTCCAAGAGGTTACAAATTTATTATCTTTAAATCTATTCCATTTAACAATATTAAAGCTGCCAAGAGTATCAAATGCTGATTTTAAAGTGTTTTCCTCCCTGTTTACTATATAAAATAGGTTAGCTTTCTTTATAAATAATGAATATAATGAAGGATTTATATTTGAACTATTTATGAAAAAATTGTCTAATTCTTTTTGTGAAAAATTATTGTCTATCTTAAATAATTGCTTAATACTATCTATTTCTGAATAAACTGATTTTAAGAACGTATTTAATTCATTATTTACATCAGCAGATGCTTTATAAACAATTTCTTCGGAATAAATTGTTTGTGTTTTTTTTTGAAATAAAAGAAACACACTTATTATATTTACTATAATTATGAGGGTTATAAATATGTATTTCTGCATATTTGTTTTTTTACAAAGATAAATTATTAGCTTAATTCCACAAGTATCTTTTATTGAAAAAAACCGCAGAATAAAGAATATTAACGTTAAAAATTATTATTAATTATTTTTCAATTAAATATTAATGTTAAATAGATTATCTTTGCATGCATTATAAAAAAATGAAGAAAAAGACTTATATATATAGAATTTTATTTTTTATAGTCCTTATTTTTCTATCTTTTAGCAATGATAAGCCTAAAAAGATGAGAAATTACGGAAGTAAAAAACTGTATAGGTTAGTGTCTGATAATTATTTAGATTACAAAACATTATCAATAAAATCAGGAATAAAGATTGAGTTTAATAGTAAAAATTACAGCTTAAAAGGTAATTTTAGATTAAGAAAAGATAGTTTAATCTGGATAAATCTAAATCATGCAAGTGGTTTACCTGTATTAAGAGCCATTATTACTCCTGATAGTATAAAATATTTAGATAAGATAAATAAAAAATATTATTCTGGCGAGTACGAGGAAACTGCAAAAGCTTTAAAAATTAATTTAAATTTTAAAGCTTTACAAAGTCTTTTAACAAACGAGCTAATTTCAGTTTCAGATAACAGAAAACCATCACGAGTTTTTAGCGATTATAAAAGCTATATTGATAGTAATATGTATGTTTTGCAAAATGTTAGAAATAGAAAAATAAAAAAAATTCACAAAAGAAATAAATCTAAAATTTTGCTACTAGAACAAATATATATACGACCTTGTATTTTTAAAATTGAAAAATTTCAAGTGGAAGAAATAAAAACAAAAAAGACGCTAAAAATAGATTATTATAAATTTACTAAAATAGATAGTACATTATTTCCAAAAAGAATTGATTTTACAGTAAAAAGTGATAGTAGCCTAACCATAATAAATATGAAATATTCGAGAATTAAAGTTAATTCCAAGAATAAATATAATTTCAGAATCCCTAAAAAATACGAGATTATTACAGGCAAATAGCCCAAATTATTCATAGTAATTAATAATTTCAACGCCTCGTCTCATAAAAAGAAAAAAGCATGAATAATCCAGGATAAATTATTTTTGGCATAAAAAAAGCCCTCATTAGAGGGCTTAAGCAAATATTTAAAAAATATTCTATTCTTCAGTAAACTTAATTACTTCAACAGGACAAGCTTCAGCTGCTTCTTTTATTTCTTCTTCATTTCCATCAAAAACTGCATCTTTTTTTACTTCAGATACATCATCAATTTCAAAAACTGCATCGCAAGTGTCTTCACATAATCCGCATGAAGTACATCCTTCTTCTACCCATACTTTTGTTATAGCCATAATATATATTTTAAGTTATTATTAAATTTATTGAGGCAAAGATACGATTTTATTTTTATTTATTCTAAATAAAAATAATAAATTATTTGCTTTATGATAAAATAACTAATGCTAAAGATATATGTTAAGTGTGACTATATTTGTGTTATTTACTAGGCTTTAAATAAGTTAACTTCGTTCTTAATAAATTCAATACCAGCGTTATAACCTATTTCAAAGAGCTTTTCACTATTTCTTTTACTAAAATTTCTATATGGTTGGTCTAATTCAGGATTAATTATATAATCACATTTAATCATATTTCGCTTTACATTGTGCTTTATTACCATAGAAAAAACCTGATTTGCGATAGTTTTAAAGCTTTGTTTACCGGATATTTTATAATTGTTTACATGTACACCTATAATATTGTCGTATTTACCTAATAATGGGTCAACAGGTAAATTGTTAAATAATCCACCATCAACATAATGTTTCCCATTTATAAGTACTGGCTCAAACAAAATTGGAACAGAAGCAGAAGCACAAACATGTGAAAATAAATCCCCCTCAGAAAAAATTTCGAACTCAGCTTCATTAATATTACTAGCGCATATAAATAACTTGTTTTTCAAATGTTTATAATCATTATTTTTAATATTTTCTTTTAGAACTTTTATTAAGTTTTTCATATTACCTAAACCACCATTCTTTAGTGTAAAATGCAACATCTTACTTGTCTTCTGTTTAGATAATAATTCCTTTATGCTTATTGCTGACATACCTGAACTATATAATGCACCAATAATTGCACCTGCACTTGTACCGGAAATTGCTTCTATTTTTATTTTATTTTCATCGAAAGCGTGTAAAACACCTATGTGTACAGCTCCACGGTTTCCGCCACCACTAAGTGCCAATACTACATTATTATTCATATTTTGTCGTTTTCATATATAATTCGGATTAAATATATTGCGTACTGCATTTTGAAACGATTAATTTCCAGCTTATCACAATATTTATTATGTCCATCAACTTCTTTTTGTAGTTTTATTTGACAAAGTTAATATTTTATATTTGTTAGTAAAAATTTACTATGTTTCTAAGTGAATGCCAATAAGTTGTTAAAACTACAAAAATAAATTTTACTCACAAAAGATTAATATAATTAAAAAAAGATAAGCATATCTTTTTTTAATTAAAAAAATATGTGTACAATTGTAATGTTATTTAAAACGATTCAAAATAATAATAAAATTTTAACAATGAAAAAAACACTTTTATCATTAGGTTTTGTAGCTGTAATGGCTGCATTTACAGCTTGTGGAACAAGCTCGGAAAAACAAACAACAAACGACGAAACTACTGTTGAGCAAACACAAGCAACAAATGCTGATTCAAAATGCGGAGAAGGTAAATGCGGAGAAGGTAAATGCGGTGGAGAAAAAAGTGCTGAAATGAAAAAAGGCAAATTTGAGATGATGGATGCTGATTCTGATGGAAATATTACAGAAACAGAATTTATTGCATTTGTATCTGGTAAATTTTCAGCAAAAGATGCTGACGGTAATGGAACTTTATCCAAGGACGAATGTCATCATTTTGTAGCATTAAACACTGATGGCGATGACATTATTACTGAAGATGAATTTAATAATGGATTAAAAAATATTTTTGCAGAAATTGATACTGATGGTGACGGAAACATTACAAAAGTTGAAATGAAAGCACATATGGCTTCAGAAGCAGGTGAAGCTGAGCACAAATGCGGCGAAGGTAAATGTGGAGAAGGCAAATGTGGAGCCGGAAAATAATAATTTAAATTGGGTTAATTTAAGAGCTGTAAACTTTAATTAGTTTGCAGCTTTTTTTATTTAATAATTGTTACAATTATTGTACTTTTATACAATATTAAAATAATAATAAATGAAGCAATATTTAGAACTTTTAGACCGAGTTATTACATCTGGAACAAAAAAAGAAGATAGAACAGGAACAGGAACAATTTCTGTTTTTGGACATCAAATGCGATTTAATTTAGAAGATGGATTTCCATTGTTAACAACAAAAAAGCTACATTTAAAATCAATTATTCACGAGCTTTTATGGTTTTTGAGTGGTAACACAAATACAAAATATTTAACCGATAATGGCGTGCGTATCTGGAACGAATGGGCTGATCAAAGTGGTAATTTAGGTCCCGTTTATGGTTATCAATGGCGTTCGTGGTCGGCAGAAGGGCGAAATATAGATCAAATAAAGCAAGTAATTGAGTCAATAAAAACAAACCCTAATTCAAGAAGACATATTGTAAGTGCATGGAATGTAGGCGATTTAGATAAAATGGCTTTACCTCCATGTCATATTTTATTTCAGTTTTACGTTGCAGATGGGAAACTATCATGTCAATTATATCAGCGTAGTGCCGATATATTTTTAGGAGTACCATTTAATATTGCATCTTATGCATTATTATTAATGATGGTGGCACAAGCAACAGGGCTAAAACCAGGCGAGTTTGTACATACGCTAGGTGATTCACATATATATTTAAATCATATTGAGCAGGTTAAACTTCAGCTTACTAGAGAACCAATGAAATTGCCAAAAATGACAATAAATTCTGATGTTAAAGATATTTTTGATTTTAAATTTGATGATTTTAAATTAGAAAATTATGAAGCACACCCACACATTAAAGGTGCAATTTCAGTATAATTATAAACTATTAATTTTTACAAAATAGGGGTGTATAAAAATTATTGTGTATTAACAATAACAAATATGATAAACAATAGAGAAATAAATATTATTGTTGCAGTTGGTAACAATAACGAAATTGGATACAAAAACAATCTACTTTGGCGAATTTCTGACGATTTAAAAAGGTTTAAAAACCTAACTACGGGTAATAATATAATAATGGGACGAAAAACTTACGAATCGTTACCAAAAGGAGCATTGCCTAATCGTAAAAACATTGTTATTACACATAATACAGAGTTAAATTACGAAAACTGTATAATGGCAAACTCGTTACAAGAAGCTATTGAGAAAGCAGATTTAGATAAATCTATTTTTATTATTGGCGGCGAGCGTGTTTATAAAGATGCTTACAAAGAATGTGATTATTTGTATTTAACAAAAGTGTACGAAAATTTTAAAGCAGACGCTTTTTTTCCTAAAATAGATTTTAGTGAGTGGAATGTAATTGAAACAGAGAAAATAGCAAAAAGCGATAAAAATGAGTTTGCTCACGAGTTTTTTAAACTAAAAAGAAAACAATCATAATTTATTAATTTAATCTCTTTACTATGAAAACAAACATTTTATTATTAGCAGTTGCATTTGTAGGAATGTCGGTATTTTTTAACTCATGTAAAAAACCTGAACCAGCTGACCCGGTTTATAGTACAGAAGCAGCACAAGACAATGCACTTGCCGATAACTTATTTAACGATGCACAAACGCAAATTGATGATACGCATAAAAAGCAAGACGCAAATACTAAAAGTATAACAGACAGCTCGTCGTACCCTATTATTACTATAGTGGCAGGCGATTCAACTACTGCATATATTTGGAAAGCTACTATTGATTTCGGAACTGATGGTGTTACAGGAGACGATGGTAGAGTTAGAAAAGGTAAAATTGAATTTACTACTACTGGTCGTTATATTGATGAAGGTACTGTTATTACAGGAACTCTTATCAATTATTCTGTTGACAACTACCTTATAGAAGGTACTAAAAAAGTTGAAAATATGGGTAAAAACTCTGACCAGCAAACATATTTTAATATTGATGTTACTGACGGTAAAATAACCGATGCAAATGGAGTTGTTAGAACATGGGAAAGCCATAGGGTTAGAACATGGGTTGTTGGTGAAAATACTACAGGTATTCTAGGTATTTTTGATGATGAATATGATATTACCGGTTCAGCATCAGGCGTAACTGCATCTAATAAAGCATATACAATTACGGTTACTCAACCTTTAAGAGTAAAAGTTTTTTGTAAGTGGATACAAGATGGTAATTTAAGTTTAGAAGTTGCTGGTTCACCAACTATTTATGTTGACTACGGAGTAGGAGCAGCAAGTACTTGCGACAATCAAGCAAAAGCAACAATTAATGGTGAAGAATATTTTTTCTATATGCACTAGAATTTATAACAACAAAAAAAAGACTGCCTAGGCAGTCTTTTTTTTGTTAATGAATTTATATATTATAATAATTTTTCTAATTTTTCTACAAATACTTTTTTAGGCACAGCACCAACTACCTTATCAATAACTTCACCATTTTTAATAAATAATACTGTAGGAATATTTCTTACACCATATTTTGCAGGCATCTGTGGATTACTGTCAACATCTAATTTAGTCATCTTTGCTTTTCCATCATATTCTGTAGCCAATTCCTCAATAATTGGGCCAATCATTCTACAAGGTCCACACCATTCTGCCCATAGGTCAACAATTACAGGTACATCAGAGTTTAATACTTCTGCTTCAAAATTTGCGTCGGTTACGTGTATAACAGCCATAATTTTTATATTTTAATTTGTTTATATTCTTTTATGCAAAGAAACATCTTTCTATTGAATAGATAAAAAATACTTATTTGTATTTTATTAACAAATGTTAAATAATTTACCTCTCAATAATAAGTTGTTTAATCGCCACTCTATCACTAAATATAAGTTTAACAAAATAAACTCCTTCATCAAAGTTTTTAATATCAACAGTATTATTTCCTTTTATTAACGATGATGTATAAATAACAGTTCCTTTAGCATCGATAATTTCAATCTTTGTAATATTGTTTGTTTCGATATTAACAATACTATTTGCCGGATTTGGGTAAATATTAAAACTAATACTGTTATTAATTTCATTAACATTAATAGCGTCTAAAACATTAATTATTGTTGTGTCAGAATCGGTACAACCATTATAAGAAGCAAATAAAGATATTTGATGTTCGCCAAAACCTAAATCGCTACCCGAAAAATTTCGCTGATAGTTATCATCACCATCATTCCAATAATAAATATCGTAATTGCCAGACACTCCCAAAATAATATTTTGGTCAGCATAAATAGTGTACATATCATCAAATTCAACAATTGGTGATGGTTTAACAACAGCATATAATGTGTCGTAACTTGAACAGCCAAAACTATCAATAACATTAATTTTATAATTGCCTGTTTGTGTTAGTGTTATATCTTGCCCTTCGTTATCGTTATAATCCCATTTGTAATATGTAAAGCCATTAGGTGCGGTAAATGTAACGCCTCTACAAAAACTTGTATCGCCTTCTAAACCAAGTAAAATTGGGTCTCTCATTGTAATTAAAACTGTATCAGTATTTGTACAACCGTTTTCTGCAGTTAAAATAACCGATAATGCTCTTTCTGCAGTTGCATAATAATCTATTTGGTTTGTTGTATCGCCTGTATTCCACAAATATGTTCCCGGTTCGCCCCACGCACCTATTGTTACAGTTTGCTGGTTGCATACAGCCGTATCGTTTGAAACAAATAATTCGGGGAAAGGTAAAATTTGCACAGGTTTAGAGTATGAACTCCCGCAAGTACTATCAGTACCAACTATATATGTAATGTAATATATGCCTTCTCCCGAAGTTTGAGATGGTGCAAAAATATTGTTTGTTATTCCTTCGCCAACAAAAACGCCTCCTGAAGGAATACCTATTAAAGTATCGTTGTCAGCCGTATAACAATACTGGTTTTGTAAACCTACAAAACTAGCGTTTCCATTAGCTGAAGCAGTTTGTACATTAGCAAAAACTGTATCAGAATTTGTACACATATTTGTATCGGTATAATAATATACTATTTGATGTACTCCTTCGCCTGAACTTTGTGGAAAAAATACATTTCCTACAACTCCGGCACCCGAGAAGCTTCCGCCTGTAGGTGTTGCTTGTAGGGTATCTTGCTCAGAATATACACAATAAAAATCTTGAATTGTATCGAATACTACATTTGGTAAATTTTTAACACTTATTGTTACTTCTGCGGTATCATTACAGCCTCCCAATGTTGTTATATAAGCTGTGTAAGTAGTGTTAGCGTTAGGACTTACATTTATACTTTGTGTTGTTTCGCCTGTGTTCCATAAATAATTTCCGGTATCGCCAACAATAGTAAGTGTTAATGTATCATACATACAAATTGATGTGTCTGTACCTATCGAAATATTAGGACTTTGTACTATAACATCTTGTGAAAATGTGGCTGTACATCCTGTTGCTTGTACCATTTCATAACTAATTGTATGTGAACCAATACCTGCTGTTTGTGGAGTAAAAATACTATCGGTAATACCATCACCTGTAAATGTTCCTCCCGTTGGTGTTGGTGTTAAAGTATCAGCATCAGCAGCAATACAATATGCTGTTTGCAAGCCTGTAAAACTTACCGGAGTTACGTATTTTACATTTGTTGCTTGTACGCTAGTGTTCGAACATCCGTTAGTGTCGGTATAGTAATAGCTTATTGTTTGTGTTCCTGACAAAGAATAAGGATTAAAAGCATTTCCTGATATTCCATTTCCTGTGAAATTACCACCTGTAGGTATTCCTGAAAGTGTGTCTGCATTGTCATTTGAGCAATATTCTGAATTTAAACCGGTAAACGACACGCTAGGTGTTGGGTTTAAACTTAAATGAATGTTGTTTGACACAACAGAGTCGCAAAAGTTTTTAACAACACATTTGTAAATTCCTGTATCAGCATAAGTTAAGCTGTATAAGTGTAAGGTGCTATCTACAGCCCAATTTATTAAAGTATCGTTATGGTACCAATGGTAAGTATTATTTGTGCCTGATGCCGATATATACAGTCCAACATGAGTTCCTATACACGATGATGTGTCAGGTATTTGCGAATTTATAGTAATATGCTCGTTTACGGTTACTGTAAAGTTTGTTGTTTGAGCAAAGCCAAATTGATTTGTTACTTTGCAATAATATATACCTGACCAATCCGGTGTTATTGATGTAAAATTTAAAGTATTATTTGTAGAGTCTGCTATTGCAGTTCCGTTTAAATACCACTGGTATGTTTGTGGTACAGAACTTTCTGATGTAAGTCCAAAACTAAGATTCTCGCCTTCGCATATTTCTTGGTTAGTTGGTTCTGATGTTATTAAAGGAAAGGCTCCCCATCTGGCAAAAAACTTGCTTTCAAAAATCTCAGCATTCTGAAAAATTCCACCAATATAAACATCTCTATTCATACCGGAAATTGTATAAGCCGAACTATCGAGGCCGCCGCCCATACCATTCCATAATATCCCATTCCAATGGGCAATTCTATAAGCAGGCTTGGTTGATGCAATTGTAAAAGCACCACCGGCATATAAAATACCATCATAAACTTTTAATGCATAAATATCGTTATTAAACCCTTGTCCGGCAGTTTTCCATACACTACCGTCCCAAATTGCACAACCTGTTTCGTTTATTGTGCCGGCTTGCGTAAAATCGCCGCCTACAAATAAAACATTTTCGTTGTATTCTAAGGCACGTACCGTATCGTTAACCGATGTACTAAGTGCATTCCATAAAGTACCATCGTAGTGAGCAATATATGGTGTTGAAGTTCCGTTTGAAGTTGTAAAAGCACCACCAGCAAAAATTCCATTACTAGTATTTATTGCATAAACGGCATCATCAGGCCCGGTAGTGTATTCTACCCAACCGCCCGAAGTTGTGTACTGTGCTATATTATTTGTAAGGTTGCCGTCTATTGTTGTAAAGCTACCTCCTATATATAAATATTGGTCGTGTACATTTATTGCATAAACATTACCGTCGGTACCTGTTCCTAACGATGCCCAATTTGTACCATCATAAACCCCAATATGATTTAATGTTGTAGCACCAGCCATAGTAAACTCGCCGCCAACAACAAGTTTATTATCCCAAATGCCCATTGCATAAACAGAGCCATTTAGGTCGTTATTTATTATATTCCACGTAGTGCCATTCCAGCTAGCAATATAATTTGTAGTTTGCCCTGCTGTATTTGTAAAAACACCTCCTACAAATATTTGATTTCCATTACTTGTACTTGCAAGAATTTTGTTGTTTACCGAATTATTTGCATTAAATATTGTATCCCAACGATTTGTTTGTGAGAATAAACTTAAAGTTAATAGTGTGATAATTAGAGTAAAAGTAGTTTTCATATATGTTTTGTTTATTTTTTTTTCTTGAACTATAAAGGTAATAAAATATCTATAAAATAAAAAAGTTACGCCAAGTTTATATGGAGCAGACCCTCACTTTTTATTTAATCTAGATGTTATTTTTGAAATAATAATTGCAGTTTTATATTAACCCGACGGGTTTATATCCTAATAATTTATTTTATATTTACTTCGTACAGGGCTTAGCCGTTTTTTAATACGTTCAAAATGATAAATACCTGTGTTTTATATTGTAAGCAATATCAACGCTGTCATACTGAGCAAAGCGAAGTGTCTATATTTTAATAAAGATTTAACCACAAATTACACAAATTAACACAAATATTTATATTATATAAACAGTTCATACGTAAATAAACAGGTAAACGAAATATAAAGCATGAGTTTGTTATGAAAATTTATAAAATACCTACATTTAGGTATTGAAATACCGAATAAAACTTTTTACATTTGTAAAAAAATGAACTACCCATTTGCAAGCAAATGAGGTGTCATTATGGAATAATAATATTTACGTCCAATGGGCGGGAATTAAACATAAACAGATTAGAAATGGAAAATGATAATGTAGTAGAATTAGATGTACGTCCGATATTAGAAGGAGGTGTAGACCCTTTTAATGCCATAATGGAAAAGTTAAAAGAGATTGACAAATCGCAAACATTACTTGTAATAAACACCTTTGAGCCGGTACCACTGTTAAATATATTAAAAACTAAAGGGTATAAATATACTGTTGAACGCCCCGAGCAAGGCGTAGTTTACACATATTTAACATCTGACGACTCGGTAAAAGAGCAAAGTATAAATGAACTTACAGATAGTGATGTAGATTTAAGTTTCGAAGATTTAGAAAGAAAATACGAAGGAAAACTTAAAACTATTGATGTTCGCGATTTAGAAATGCCTATGCCAATGGTTACAATTTTAGAAACTTTAGAACAATTAAATACAGGCGAAGCTCTTTATGTACATCATAAAAGATTGCCACAATATTTAATGCCCGAACTTGACAGTAGAGGTTATAATTTGGTAGAAAAAGAGATTGATGCAGACAATCTTAAACTTATAATATTTAAATAATGAACGCAGGATTAAGTACTAAAAATGCACCATCGCCGAGTGTGGTTTTACCACATTATGCTTTTGGAGCAATAGCATTTATTATAGCTTCGGTTATGATGTTTTTTGCATCAGATATGCTTTCGGCAAGTTATATAGGTCCAAAAGTATTGGGCTTAACTCATATTTTGGTTTTAAGTTGGATAACAGTAATAATTTTTGGGGCATTATATCAGCTTATACCTGTAGTAATGGAAGTAAAATTATATAGCGAAACTTTAGCATATATAAGTTTTATATTAATAGCTGTTGGCTCTGTATTAATGGTTTATAGCTTTTGGAATAACTATATCGGTAATAATATTATTATAATGATAGGCGGTACAATGCTTGTGCTATCAATAATATTATTTGCAGTAAATACGGTAAAAAGTGCTTTATCATCGAAAGTTAAAACTATTGAAAATAAGTTTATTGTAACTTCAATAGTTTGGTTATTGCTTACGGTTTTATTGGGCTTTTTTATTATACTTAACGCCAGTTACGGATATTTAAGCAAATCGAATATTGAGTTGTTGAAAATTCATTTTCAATTTGGTATTATTGGTTGGTTTATGATGCTTGTAATAGGTGTTGCAAGTACATTAATGCCAATGTTTTTTATATCGCATAAACTTAAAAAAGTATATCTGCAAAATGCTTATTATATGATAAATATAGGTATAGTTATGTTATCGGTATTATTATATTTTTATCCAAATATTTATGCTTTATTAGCTATTGGAATGGTAATTATAGGAGGCTTTGGGTTTTTTATTAAATACAACTACGATGCTTATAAAAAACGATTAAGACGAAAACTTGATATAGGAATGAAACTATCTGTATTAGCTTTTGTTTTATTGTTTTTTGTGTTAATACTCGCTTTTTTGGTAATATTTGGTTCTGAGTTTATGCCAAGTTTTACCATTAACTTCAACCTCGCTTTTGGCACATTAATAATATTGGGCTTTTTAACGGCTTTAATATTAGGTCAGATGTATAAGACATTACCATTTATTGTATGGTTACAGAAATACCAAGATAAAGTAGGTAAATTTAAAATTCCGTTACCAAACGATTTATATTCTGAAAAAGTTGCTGATATGCACTATTATACTTACTTAATTGCAATTATTACACTTTTTGCAGGGCTTATGCTATCAATGTCGATAATTATAAAAATTGCATCTATATTTTTTGTATTAACAGCACTTTTATTTGCTTATAATACTTTTAAAATATTACTTCATAAAGAAAATTTAAAACCACTTGATAATAATAAATAAAACAAAATACTATGTTAGAAAATTTAACTGATAAACAACAAGCAATTCTTGATAGAATTAAAACTGTAATTGACCCTGAGGTAGCCGTAAATATTGTTGATTTAGGATTAATATACGAGGTAAATGTAAAAGAAGACGAAAAACTAATACATATAGTAATGACATTGTCGGCACGAGGCTGTCCTGTTGGCGACACTATTATTCAGCATGTTGATACTGTTATTAGAGCAAATTTTGAGGGTTACGATGTAAACGTAGAACTTGTTTGGGAACCACAATGGTCGCCCGAACTTATTACCGCCGAAGGTAAAGCTGCTTTGGGAATGTAATAAAACAACTTTTACACCTAACAGGTTTTTGAAACCAGTTAGGTGTATTTAAAAAGTAATTATAAAAACGATAGTTTTTCATTTATAGAATTTATTGTATATTTGTAGTAACAGAATAAAAAACAATAAACTACCTACAAATGAATAATAAATTATTTATCCTATTTATTGCAATTGCAATATCCACACAATTATTAAATGCTCAGAGCATAAAAGAAACAACAAGTTTAACTTGGAATAAAACTACAGGATTACCTTACGTAAAAGATTTTTCAGGTAATTATAGTGTAGAGTCATTTATATCAATCACTGATACTAAATATGCTTTTTTATCAAAAACAGAGAAAAAAATATTGATTTTTGATAATAATCAAAAAATTAACGAAATAAATTTAAATTTTTCCCCTACAGATTTTGCTTTTTATAATGGTAAATATTATCTTACCGATGCACAAAATTTGTATATATTAAACTCTGATGGCTCAATAATATCAAAAAAATTAATTGCCGATAATATAAAGTACACACAACAAATAAAAGTCATAAATAATGCGGTTTATATTGTTGATAATAACCAAAATACATGGAGTGTAAATAAAAACGGATTTTTAGAAAAACATACAGGTATTATTATTAAAAATAATACATGGGTAAAAGTTACAAAAATAGGGAGGAATAGTTTTAGTATTTCTGTTTTCGATAAAAACAAAGAAACTTTTGCTAAAACATATACCGCAAATTCAAATTTAGGCACAGTAAGAGTTTTAGGTTTTACTGATAATAAAATAGTTGTTGAACTTCAAAAAATAAAACAAGAAGTCCCTCTTTTAGTCGATAGGTATATTAATTTTTATTCGGTAAAAAAGTTATCTAAAACTACATCAATAAAATTACCAAATATTGCATATACTTACACTAAACACGATGTGTTAATTACCGATAATTCGGTTAAATTTTATATATCAGCACCACAAAAGGCAAGTATTTATAGTTTAAATAATTTTGATTTAAAAAGTAGTACAATATTATTTCCGGCAGAGTTATATTCAACATCATATCATTACAATAATAATTTAATTGCTAACAAGGAAAAAGAATCGAATGTTACAAAAGGTACAAATGCAGCAATATATCGTTCTCAAATTATCGATAATGCCGAACCTTATGCTGTTTATAACTGGAACTGTAATGCTAACAATATAAAAGATTACGATTGTGGAGGTGTACACGTAACAACTCCAAGTTGGGTGCAAGTAGGATCTAATGTTTCAATACCATATATGTGGGGAGGTTTTTCTTCGTTGCCTCAATTTGACCAAGGTATAAACGATGGCGTTTCAGCCGGCGATAGTTATACAGTAGGAAATGGCTCAGGTTCGGGTTGTGCTGTTGGTGTTGATTGTTCGGGATTTGTTTCACGTGCTTGGGATTTACCATATAAATATGGGACATCGACATTACCTAATATTTCGACTGAATACTCTAGTTTTAGCGAACTTTTACCTGGCGATATAGTTAATTATGCAGGTCATCATGTAAGATTGGTACACACATTAAATCAAGATGGGTCGTTTTTGTTAATTGAGGCATCGGCTTCTGGTACTAATTGGAGTGTTGGATACAATAATTATACAACTGCCGATTTACAATCGAGCTATGTTCCTCGTTATTATAACGATGTTCTTAACGACCCTGTTGATGATGTCTTACCAACTACTACATTTACAACAAATAATTGGGAAACAAATGATTTTCAAGTTAGTTTTACTGATGATGATAATGATGCTATAAATGAAAAGTTTTATCATGTGGCGTATTTCAACGGTACCGAATGGCTTGCGAATACTAGTAATGGGTTTTTACACGATAACTTTACAGTAGGAATAAATCCTCAATGGACACAATTTGGTAGTACATGGACAAATATTTCAGAAGCATTAAATCAAGCAGACCAAACAAGTACTAATACAAATATTTATGCTAATGTAACGCAAACAGCAGGGAATATATATCTGTACAAGTGGCGTATGAAAATTTCAGGTACAGGTACAAACCGACGTGCAGGTATATATTTTATGTGCGACGACCCAACTCTGACACAACGGGGCAATGCATATATGATATATTTTAGAGTTGACCAAGATATGTGTCAAATTTACAAATCGGAAAACGATGTAATAAATTTAAAAGTTGAAGATGCTTGTACCGTTAACGCTGATGAGTGGTTCGATGCAAAAGTAATTTTCAATACAAATACCGGAGAAATAAAGGTGTATAAAAATAATATTTTAGCATCGTCGTGGATTGACACAGCTCCTTATACCAATGGAAATAGCATATCGCTACGTACTGGTGAGGCAGATGTTACTTATGACGATTTTGCAATTTATCGTTCACGTACAAATACAGCAAACATAACAGTTGGTGCAAATTCTGATGTGCCATACCAAAACGAGAACTCTAGTACTCCAAGTTGCTTTATAGAATCGATTGTTACTGACATGTCTGATAATTTTTCTACAATAGCTGCAAATTATGTAAATATTGATTGGTCAGCTGCAACATTAAGCTCAATAGTTGATGGAACCGCAACAGATGAGGATACAACAACTAATAATACAGAAATTTCAGCAAATTGGACAGCAGGAGTAGATGTAAATTCTGATATAAATGAATATTTTTATTGCGTAGGAACTTCAACATTTAATAATGATGTTATTGATTGGACAAGTAATTCTTCAAACACAAATTTTACTCAATCTGGCTTATTATTAACCTACGATTCTACATACTATGTATCGTTAGTAGCAGTAAACGGTGCAGGTTTACACTCTGATACTATTTGTACCGATGGAAATACTCTATTAAATATCTCAAACATACATGAAATAAATACTACGAATTTTACATTTTTTCCTAATCCTGCAACAAATTTCATTCAACTAAAAGGAAATACAAACAGTGATATTCAGGTTTTAGATATTACAGGAAAACTTGTAAAGTTGTTTAAGAATATTGATAGTGCAAACTCATATTTTAGAATTGATGTTTCAGATTTAGAAAATGGTGCTTATTTTATAAAAGTTGGAAACACAACAAAGAGTTTTGTAAAAAAATAATAAGCTTAGTTTTTAAAATTGTTTTTGTATGTATAACTGTTAGAGTCAATATAGGAAAATTGTTTGCGGAGAATAATAGCAATAATCTCATTGTATTTACGGAGAATAAACTGTATATTTGCAGTATTGTATAATTAATATAATAATATGGCAAACTACATTTACCAATA
>CAMZKE010000021.1 GCA_947311115.1 uncultured Bacteroidales bacterium
GATGAGGTGTCGAATTATGAAACTGTAATGAATACTGCAAATGGTTTGCAACAAAGTATCAGGAAAAGAAAAATGTATGAAATGAATTAACTAAATTAGGGGATTTGCTTTTTAGGTTAATTGCTAAAGCTTTAATCTGTTTGGGTTTAATTCCCCGTCCCTTGGGACGTATAAAAGAATAGTATTCCAAAACGATACCTCGTCCGCTTGCGGCGAGGAGATTCATTTACTGTATTATTAACCTCTACGAATAATTCTGGTTAAAGTTTTATCCCAACAACTGTTACATCATCAAGTTGTTCGTAGCCTTTACTCCACATATCAAATTCTTCGGTTATTAATGTTTTTTGTTCTGACATACTATGCTTACTAATATTTAACAACAAATTACGAAATGCTTTAGGTGAATATTTTTTATCATCTTCGCCTCCAAATTGGTCTTTGTAGCCATCAGTAAATAAGTAAATTATATCGTTTTTTTGTAAATTAATTGTGTGCTTTATAAAAGGAATTTTATCTTTTACAAATTTCCCTATTGGCATTGAGTTTGCTTTTGTAATAAGCAATTCTTTATCTCGTACAATATACAAAGGATTATATGCTCCGGAATAACTTAGTGTATTTATCTCTGTATCAATAACAATAATTGCTAAATCCATTCCGTTTGACATGTTTGATTTATTATCGCTTGTTGATAATGAAGAAATAATTCTTTTCCTAAGCTGATTTAATATTTTATCAGGCTCATAAATATGGCTTCTTAAAATAATTTCGTCTAAAAAAGAGATACCGACCATACTCATAAATGCTCCGGGAACACCGTGTCCTGTACTATCTGCAACAACTAAGAACTTTAAATTATCAATTTCTGTAATCCAATAGAAATCGCCACTTACAATATCTCGTGGACGGTAAAAAACAAAATTTTCAGCAAAAATGTCGTTAAAATCTTTCTTAGACGGCAGCATTGCTTTTTGTATCAACCAAGCATAATCTATACTTTTATTTAATTGTATTGATTGCTCTTTAATTTTATTGTGAGCCAAAATTACATCAGTAATATTATTTCCATAAATATGTGCTGTATTTATTGTAGAAACGCCTTTAATTAAGAAACTATAATGTTTATTATCGGTAGAAATAACTATTGTTTCGTTGGCATTTGTTTTTATTATTTTTTCAAAATCAATATCATTTAATTTAGGTAGTAACTCACTAATATTTAAACCTATAATCTTTTCATTGTGCAATAAATTTGCCGATGCAATATTTGATGTAATTATAACACCTTTATGGCTAATTCTAAACAAAGGTTGTGGGTTATGTTCGGCAAATAGAGCTAAACTTTCTACCATTTCGTGCTCGCTGTTATCGTAATCGTAAAACTCTTTAATACTCCAATTTGTTTTACTTTTACACATTGGACATTCTGTAATTTTTTCGCCAATACGAAAATGTTTTTCATTCTTTTTGCAAGATTTACAGTAAGTTAAAACATTTAATTGCGAAATTGCCCCTACTTTTATTTTGCTTCGTGTAATAACCGATGAATACAACGATACTAAAAAAGGCACAATAAAAGTTAATAATACTTTTAAGAAAACTATATGCGAAAAATCGGAAAGAAAAATATCGGGATTGCTTATTAAATTTAGAATAATACCCACAATTAATGCTACAATTAATGCTCTTTTTATTGTGTTTTTATCTAAGATAAGGCTATATATAAATTTGTTTTTTTCTTTCATTATTATATGATTTTAGATTATTATTCTTTTAAATAATGCACTAAACTAAACCATTCTTTACTATCCACAAATATTTTTTTTACCGATAAATTTGAAAAATCGGCAAACTCGTTTATATTTTCTGATGTAAATTTGTGCGAATTTTCGGTATGAATTGTCTCGCCTTTGTTAAATTTTATTGTTTTGTTTTTTGAAGTAAAATTAACTTCAATATCTTTTTTTGCACGCAAATGCATTTCAATTCTATTCAAATCTGAATTATAAAAGGCATAATGTTCAAAATCTGATGTGTTGAAATTAGTGCCGGTTAAATTATTTACAACATTTAATATATTTAGATTAAATTCAGCAGTTATTCCTTTGTTATCGTTATAAGCATTTTCTAAAATTGTGATATTTTTCACCATATCCATACCAAGTAAAAGGCTATCGCCTTTTTGCATATTTTGGCTTAAATTCTTAATAAATTTTTTTGCTTTGTCAGAATTAAAATTGCCAATAGTACTGCCAAAAAAACAAAACAATCGTTTGCCATTTTGTGGGATTAATTTTAGTTGATGAAAAAAATCGGCAACCACACCGGTTATGCTATTTAGCTCAAATTTTGCAAGTAATTCTTCGGCCGATTTTTCTATTGCCGATTGACTAATATCTACAGGAAAATAATTTATAGTTTTAAGTTTATCTTTTGTAATTTGCTCTAAAAACAAAGTTATTTTTGATGCATCGCCACTCCCTAACTCAATAATATTCAGTTTATTAAAATTAATATCTAAATCTGTTACTATTTCAGCTAAAATATTTTTTTCTGTTTTGGTAGGATAATATTCATCTAACCGTGTTATATCTTCGAAAAGCTCAGACCCAATGCCATCGTAAAAAAACTTTGGCGAAATATATTTTTGTTTAGCCAATAAACCCGTTAAAATTTCTTCTTTAACATTGCTAATTCCAATATTTGGCAAATAATTTAACAGCTCAATTTTATTATTAGTTATTGTTTTGTTATAGTTCATTCAAATTATTTAACAATTTCTACTCCTCGCCAAAAAGCAATATAATTTTTTATATGCTCGGCTAATTTCTTAGGATTGCTGTAATACCAAGCTGCATCTTCATTAATTTTACCATCAACTACAATATTGTAATACGATGCTTCGCCTTTCCAAGGGCAAGTTGTATGGGTATCTACTTTTTGTAAAAACTCCATTTTAACCGATGATATAGGGAAATATTGATTATTCTCTATATTAATGGTTTCATTGCTTTCTGCAATAATTTTTCCGTTCCAAATAGCTTTCATATTTCTAAGTTTTTAGTAAGGTAAACCAACTTTGCGTTGAGTTTTAAATGCCGAAACATACCATTCAAATTCATCAATAAAACGAACAATACGTTTGTCATAATTTTCGTCAACAGCTTCGCCTTTTTCGTTAATACTTTCGTAGATTGCTGATATTGGAAATATTGAAGGGATACTTGGCATGCCTAATTCGGCAAGCACTGCTCTTAAATGCATGGCAACTCTCATTCCACTAAAAGGACCGGCAGAATATGAAACAATTGCACTTGGTTTAAAATAATATTCGCTTTGAAAATGGTCTAATAGGTTTTTTAAAACTGCAGGAATACTATGGTTGTATTCTGCAGATACAACTACAAACCCATCTGCATCTTCCAAAATATTATGAATTTTCGCCATTGTTTCAGGTGCTTTTCATTTCGGATATTCTTTGTGCATCAAATCTAAAAATGGCAATTCGTATTCTTTTGTATCTATAAGTGTTACATGTAGATTTCTTTTTTCAAGCTGATTTACAACAAATTTTGCTGCTTTTATACCTTGACGGTCGCTACGATTTGAACCGTAAATTACTGCTATTTTCATAATTTTAGTTTTTTCATCATTTTAAATTTAGTGATTTTTCTATTTATTAGTCGGTAATTTTTCTAATTCCTTACAATAATGAATTGTTTTCACTAAAATTTATTTTAGGATAAGTGATAAAGTTTGTAATACTACTATTTTGGCAAACCGGTTTCAAAAGGATTTGCAGGGTCGTTACTCCACTCGAACCAACCACCATCGAAAACCGAAACACGAGGCCAAGCCATTAACCACGCATTTAGCCAAGCTTCGCTACCACGCCAACCTGTACCGCAATAAAAAGCCAAATGTTTATCAGGTGTAATATTTACTTCGTTCCAAATTTCGGCAACTTCTTGTGCCTCACGAACAGTATGGTCGAGATTTCTGTAGTTTTCCATGTGATAGGCATCGGTTCCACAATTGCCAAAAATGGCTCCCGGAATTCTGCCTTTTTTTTCAATATAGTTGTATCCGCTTACTTCTCCAATATATTCCGGCCAACTACGCACACAAACAATATCTGCATCTTTGGCTTTTATCATTTCTTTTGCCTGCGGCACATCAACAATTATTTGTGGGTTTGCAGGAATTTGCACACCAAAATCTTTTACAGGAATTTTCTCTACATCATCAGTAGTAATTTCAAAACCTGCATCTTTCCACGATTGAAAACCTCCGTTTAAAATTCGCACATCTTTTACTCCTGCATATATCATTATCATTGCATTTCTAATTGCTCCTATATGTCCGGCTGCACTTCCCGGGAAATCATCGGCATTATCGGGTGCCATAAATTTACCGTAAAGTATAACTGTTGTATCTGCTGTAATTCCGTGTTGTTCTAATGCTGCTTTTAGTTCTTCGGGCGAGCGTCTATTCCATGTTTCAGGTGCTTCCAAAGCTAATGTATCCATATCTATTGCTCCGGGAATATGTCCTGTTAAATAAGCATTTCTATTTCTATAATGCGAATGAACTACTATATATTTATCATTATCGTATTCGGCAGGTTTTTCGCCTGAAATTAATTGATTTACCCATTTTGCTGACACCAAATTTCTGTATCGAGCTAGTTTTTCCATTGGTAAATTTTCGTTTGCAGACCAATCTGGAATAAAATTATTATAAACCGAAACATTTTTATATGCAGATTTTAAAAATAAATTTGCAACTTTTTGATTATCCTCTTTAGAGTATGAATAAATAATTAAATTATTTTCGGGTAAAATCTGTTTTGAACGAACTATTTCTATCCAATCCATATAGTTTGCCCATTTTGCAGGTAATGATTTTGCATTTTTAATATGTCCACCACGTTTTTCGTTTTCGCATTTCCAACCATTGTAGGCATCTGTAGAACGTATGTCAATAATTTTTGTGTTATTATCGTTTAAAAGTTCTAAGACTTGTTGGGTTAATATTTCTTTTATTTCATTCATTTATAGTTAAAATTAAATTATTATTTTTTTTGATATAAATATAAACTTTTATTTATCAATAATTTATGATATTATAAAATTAGTTTAAGTTTTACCCCGTAATAGAGTAAAACTTAAACATTTACATCTTATTTTACAATAAGTTTTTCAATTGAAACAGGTTCATTATTAAACATAACACGCACCATATAGTTTCCTGAGTTTAGATTATTTAATTCTACTCTTATATTTTGAGAACCGCTTACATTACCTAAATTTTCACTTGCAACAATTCTTCCATTAATATCATACACAACAACATCTACTTTAGAATATGTTTCAACATCTACATCAACTGAAATATAATTAGTTGCAGGATTTGGATAAATATTAATATTAACTAAGTTCTTATTCAAGTAAGCTAAGCCGGTTGTTGTTAATGAATAAACGCCTTTATTAGCAAAAACAAATGGACGTGTACCACCGGCAATATAAGGAACGCCATCTCCGTCAGAGTCAGAACCGGTTTCTCCGGATTGCTCAGCTTCGGCTAAAATCATATCATTATAAACAGTTTTAAAAACACGAGTATAAATTAATTCAGCATCAGCTTGATTTCCTACTATACTTGCCTCACGTAAAGTTCCGGAAAGTATGGCTAAATTCCATGGAGTATAAACTGCATTAGTATCATTTAAAGTAGTTTTAAAAACCTGAGCTGTTGGCACATAAAAATTATTTATTAAATAATTATATGCAGCATTTGCTTCGTTTAAATATGTCATATCGCCGGTTGCCTCATAAGCAGCATATAAACCTTTGATAATTGCACCATTTGCAGCAAGAGTTTTGTTTGTTGTTGATGCTCCTGTGCCAATAGTGTAGCTATTATAAAATCCACCATTTACATCTTTAAAATTTGCAAGAATATAATTTGCTTGAGCAGTTAAATAAATATCGGCTAAAATTTGTAGAGATGTGCCTGCAAACTCATCGGAAAATTTAGAAAGAGCTATTATAATATATCCGGCATTCTCGGCTGTAATTGTATTTCCCATTACAACATTTCCACCGTTTAGAGTAGCCTCGTCAACAAATGTATTTTCGGTACCGTTATAATGCATTGCTTTTAAGTTTAAGAAAATAACTTTACTTGCACCCATCATTAAATCGTAAGGTCCGGCTACACCTGTTGTTGCCATATCGGCTGGGAAAGGATTACCATCAAATACTTCTTTATATGCAAGATGTGCGGCATCAGAACTATTATTAGGGTCCATCATATTTTTAAAACTTGTTGTTGCTAATAAGAATGACAGTTGGTCGAATAACTGACTTGTTTCATCAGTTACCTGATATGCACTTGCTTGAGGTGGAAGTGCTGTTAGCATTGTTTCTGTTACACCAATTGCAGTTGGGAAATATTGTATTCCGTTTGCAGGATCGTAAGTTGCAGGGTCAACCATTCCAAGGTTTGTACCATCGTATGCTAATTGAGTAATCAATAATTTTGTTTTATTTATTGATACGGCAGTTAAGACCTGTCCAATATAACCATCAAGATTATTTCCTCCGTAGTAAATATCGTTATTGGGGTCAAAATTTGGACTACCTACAGAATCCGGTGAGTTTGTTCCGTCTGCTTCAATGCCATTATCGTTTCCATCGTGAAAAGCACTTAGCATATCCGATGCCCAAAAATATTGTTTCCACATTGATTGTCCCATGGCTCCTAAATTCAAAGTTATATCCATTTTTGACCTATCCCAACGCATTGAGCTAAAATCCATTTGAAAATCAGAAGCTACAGTTTGCGGCAAGTGCATATTACCATAAGCAAAATCAGCAAACTGAGGAAATGCATTTGCCGGTGGTGTTTGATTTGCATTTGTTCCGAACATTCCCATCATCATCATTAACATATCGTCTTCTTTGTAACCGTTTGGTGTACCTCCTGTAAACATTCCGTCAAACGAGGCGTCTTGCATTGCAGCTTTTTCCATTACCACAGGCGACCACATCATATGTAAACCCAAACCGGAACGTGCTGTAAGTGTTCCAAGAATATATCTTGAATACTCATAGTTTTCTATACCTAAAGTATATGAAACAGAATCAGGCGAATTTAAAGCCATTGGATCTAAATTGTCTAAGTTATATCCCAAATATTCGGCAAATGGCTCGCCACTTTCAAATAGCTCGTTTGCAAGAAGCAATTGAGATTTTGTGTTAAAAGTTGTATCGTCTTGAACTACAACTTGTGCTGTTGTTTGTTGTCCTATGCTTAATAAAGCTGCAACAATACTGATTGTAAAAAGTTTCTTCATTATTAAAATTTTAAGTTTATAATTTTTATTCAACAGTTTAGTCGATGAATTATTTAATTCCTTACAGTTATTATTTATTTTTTGTAATTTTACATAAACATCAATAAATTATATGGAAAACGAAAATAACTTAATAGAGCGTGTATCAATGCTTATAAAAGAAAATAGAAGGCTTAAAGAACAAATTGAAACTTGTAATAAAACAGTTGATGCTTTATCTGAAAAAAATGAGAAGTTAGAATTGAAAAGCGTAGATAATAATGTTGATATAAAGCATTTTAAAATGGTAACAGTGCTTATTGTTGAGTTTTTTGGGTTTAGTACTATTGCAAATAAAGACGATTCAACTAAATTTATTGATGAATTAGATGGTATATATTTTAACTTGAAAAGGATATCTAAAAAGCATAATGTTGAAAAAATACGCACTATTGGTGATGCGTATATGTGCGTGGGTGGAGTGCCAAATAAAAATACAACAAATTCTATTGATATTGTACTTGCTGCTTTAGAAATGCAAGAATATATACAAAATATTCAAAAATCTCATAAAGAAAAAGGAGAGGAGTTTTGGAGTTTTAAAATGGGAATTCATACAGGAGAGGTTACTGCTATAAATAATGCTGGTAAAAATTACACATTGAAAGGCGAAACTGTTGATATTACAAGTCGTGTAAAATCGATAGCTTATAAAGGGCAAATAAATATTTCTGCTATGACTTATGAGCTTGTAAAAGAGTATTTTACGTGTAAGTATAAGAGTTTGTTGCCTGTAAAATATAAAAAAGATTATGAGGTATATAATGTAACAAAGATTAAAAAAGCATACTCTAAAAATAGAAAAGGGCGTGTTCCTAACAATATTTTTGATACAAAATATAAATTACGTCAGTTAACCGATTTGCAGGAAGTAATACTCGATAAATTAGAAAGAGAGTTGCCTAAATATTTGTACTATCATAATGTAAAACATACTATTGATGTACTTACTCAGGTTGAATTAATTGGTGTAGTTGAGGGTGTAACCGATTATGAGCTTTTGTTGTTGAAAACTGCAGCATTATTTCACGATATTGGGCAAATACATCAATCGAAAGGGCATGAGGCTATTGGATGTGAATATACAAAAAAAATATTGCCAAAATATGCTTATACTGCTGATGAAATTGATGAGATTAACAGTTTAATAATGGCAACGGAATTACCTCCAAAACCAGAAACTTTATTACAAAAAATTATTTGTGATGCTGATTTAGATTATCTTGGACGAACCGATTTTATTCCTGTTTCTGATACTCTTTATAAAGAGCTAAAAGAGCAAAATATTGTTACTGATATTGATACATGGAATAAAATGCAAATTGGTTTTTTAGAATCGCATTATTATTTTACAAATACAGCAAATAAGCTTCGCCAAGTAAATAAGCAAGAACAAATTGATAGATTAAAAAAATTATAAAACACTATCTTTAAACTCAGTAACTGACTGTCCTGTAATTTTCTTAAATTGAGTTGAAAGGTGCTGAACACTGCTGTAATCCATCATATATGCAATTTCGCTAAGGGTGTATTCGTCGGTTTTTATTAGCTGTTTAGCTTTGTTTATTTTTTGAAGTATTATGTACTTTTCTAAAGTAGTTTTTTCGTATTTAGAAAAAAGTTTTGCCATATGCTGATAACTTAAGCCAATTTTTTCAATTAAATAATCAGATTTTCTAATAATTGAGTTTACATTATTCATATTGTAAACAAGCTCGAAAACGGCGTGTTTAATTTTTTCAATAGTTATTAAATCCTTGCTTTCTAATATTGAAAAACCCTCGGCATTAATAGTATCGGTAAATAGTTTTTCTGTATGTTGTTTGGTTATTTCAATTTCAATATAGCCTAATTTAATATTTATTATTTTAAAACCTTTATTGTTTAAAATCAGTTTTAAAAATTTAATACAGCATGTGCAAGACATATTTTTTATGAAAAAACTTTTTTTCATTTAGCTATATACTTGAAGCAAAATAAAGCCAATTATTAAAATTGTAAATGAAAATTCTGACCAAAATTTACTTTTTATATTAACATAAAAATCGGTTATTAATAATGATATAGGTGCAGCTGTAATTATCATCATTTCCATATTAGAAAAAGGTAATAAAAAATATGTTCCTATATTGTAAAGAGCAAGGAATAAAAATATTGATAAATACTTTCTTGAACTTATTTTTTTTGTTCCAAAATTATTTGAAAAACTTAAAATTGAAATAATAAGTAGTAAAATAAGCCATCCGTAAAAAATATAACTAAATATATTATTATCGAAATTATAGTTTGTTTGTGTTATGTAATTCCAAATAGATTCGGTGTAAATAAATAATTTATCATTAATAAACAAAATGCCAGCCGAAAGAATTAGAGGGGTAATAAATCCTGAAATAATTACTAAAAACTCTTTAAATTTTACTGTATGTAGAACTATGTAAGCTATTAATAATATCGGCAATAAGAGCAAGGCATTTAAATAGAATAAACCGGCTATAGATAAAAATAAACCGGAATTAAAAAGTTCGGTATTTGGACGTATTTTTTTAAATGAATGAAATAACCAATTTATTGAAAATAAGATGAAAAAATTTGCAAATATTGCCGGTGTAGCAAATTTGGTTAATGTACTACTGCTTATTATTAATAAAAATATAAACGAATGTAAATAACTTCGTTGTTTAATGAAAATAAAGTTTTTATTAAGGTTAGCTAAATAAAAACTTTGACCTAAAGCTAATATTAAAGTTACAATAAGTGAAATGTAACAATTTGAATTAACAAATGAATTAAATAAAGCGTAAAGAGGCATTGTAACCGACCTATTTGCAGTGAAATTTTCTAAGTTGCAATTAATAAAGCCTGTTAACCATAACAAAATTGCTGTTAATGGTATTAACAGAATTAGATATGCTTGGTTTGTTTTATAAATCTTTAAAAACATCTATTTGTATTTGTGGTGCTTTAATACCGCAATTTATGATATTGTATTTACATTTCAAAATTTGATTATAAATCAAAGCCAATATCACGGCGATAATATTTACCTTCAAAATTTATAATTTCAGCACTTTCAAACGATTTTTTTAATGCTTCATTTTTATTATTTCCAAACGAAGTAAGTGCAATAACTCTACCTCCGGAGGTTAATACTTTATTGCCTTCTTGTTTTGTACCTGCATGAAATACAATGCTTTCGGCTACTTTTTCAACACCTGAAATTTCTTTACCTTTAGCATAATTTTCAGGGTATCCACCGGAAACAAGCATTACTGTAGTAGCTGTTTGTTCATCAATTTTAATATTAGTTTTATTTAAACTGCCATTATACGTAGCTGTAAATAAATCTAATAAATCTGACTTTATTCTTGGTAAAACTACTTCTGTTTCCGGGTCGCCCATACGCACATTGTATTCCACAACTTTAGGCGTTCCGTCAATATTCATTAAACCAATAAAAATAAAACCTTTATAATTTATACCTTCCTGTTTTATTCCATTTATAGTTGGCTCAATAATAGTTTTAGTTACAATTTTTGTAAACTCAGCATTTGCAAACGGAACCGGCGAAATTGCTCCCATTCCACCTGTGTTTAAACCTGTTTCGCCTTCGCCAATACGCTTATAATCTTTGGCTTCAGGCAAAAGTACATAATTTGTGCCATCGGTTAATACAAAGTACGAAACCTCAATTCCTTTCATAAATTCTTCAATAACAACGGTTGCACTTGCATTACCAAATTTGCCATCAAACATTTCTTTTAAGGACTGCTTAGCTTCATCTAAATCATCAATAATCAACACACCTTTGCCGGCAGCTAAGCCATCGGCTTTAAGCACATACGGAGCTTGCAAACTATCTAAAAAAGCATAAGCTTCGTTTATTGTATCGATACTGAAATTACCATATTTAGCGGTAGGAATATTATATTTTTGCATAAATTCTTTAGAATATGCTTTGCTTCCTTCAAGCATTGCTCCTTGTGCGTCAGGACCAATTATTGCGATATTTTTTAGTTTAGAATCATTGCTAAAAAAATCAACAATACCATTAACAAGCGGGTCTTCCGGACCAACCACTACCATTTGTATATTTTCAGCTAATACTAAATCCTTTATTTTTTGAAAATCGTTTACTGATATTTCAATATTTGTGCAAAACTCAGCAGTTCCGGCATTGCCGGGTGCTACAAAAATTTTATCGGCATTTTTGCTTTGCGATAATTTCCATGCAAATGTATGCTCTCTTCCACCTGCTCCTATAACTAATATGTTCATTTTTTTTAGATTTTGAGATATGAGATATATGAAGTGAGATTTAGTGTCTCATGTTTTATATCTTATGTTTAATTTTTACTCCTCGCTATTATAATAAAGTTTATAATATTTCATTTTGTTTTCTTCGTTAAAACCTTTTTCAATATATTCAGGTTTTGAATGGACATAAATATGGAAATTTTTATCTAATTTAATTATTGAACGAAAATATTTATTGTTTGCTTTAAATGCACTTTTAGATATGTCGAAATTGTCTTCTATTGGCGGTAAGTCCGAACTTTCTATATATTCGTTTTTGTAATCGTTAAATGCTTGTACTACTGATTCTTCGCCAATTACATCGTTCTCGAAAGTACCTTCATCAAACTGCTCTTTTTCTTTAAAATATTGTTGAGTACGTTGTAAAAATGCAATTTTATCTTGCGTTTCCACTTCGTTTTCTTCGTTTAAAACATGTTCGCTAAACCCTTTCACTATGTCAAGAAAATTACTTGTTTTTGTGTAATTATCTTTTCGTGGAGTTACATTTAAAAATTCATCTTTCCAATAAGCGGCCTCGTTACTTTTGTTAAGTTTATCAACAATACTAATTTTGTATCCGGTATCGTCTTCATCGTTAAAAATTAAGCATCCTTTTTCAAGTTTTTTAATGTTAATTCCTGTATCGTGTGATACTTCAAGATTACTGTTTTTTTCAAAAACTTTAATAAAATTGTCTTTTGTTTCCGATTTAAAAATACCAATTGCATCAACCTCAAGCTCGTCAACAAGTACATTATCGAAATACACAACATACATTTCGCCTGCTGTAATTTTAGGATGAACAGATACGTTGTATAAATGCCATGCAATTTTTTCTGATTTTTCAATGAAATTTTCATCAGGGTTGTTAAAAAGCTCTTTAACTAAATTGTACAGTGTGTTTTGGTCTAAATTATCGTCGTGAGTAAATTCGTAAAACTCTTCCGATTTAAAAGGAGTTAAGAAATATTTCATTAATAAATCGTTAACTTCTTCATCTAATACAGCAGGGCTTTTCGATAGGTTAACGCCTTCGTTATCGGCTTTTTTTCCAATGCCGTGAATTATTATTTTTTTAAGCGATGTATCTGTAAATTCGAACATTTTATTTTAGTTTAAAAATATTATTTATTATTTTTTTATTTATTTCGTTATTTGGTTTGTTTCCCTCAGCAGTGTACATTTTTTCAATGTCTTGATGGTATCTTTCTTCAATTTTATGACGAACCATTTTCATTGTAGAGTTTATCATATGGTTTTGCTCAGAAAAAGGCTCTTCTATTATGCGATAAGTTGAAGGAATCCATTTTTTAGGAAATTTATTCTTAAAACTATGGTGATTTTTAAAATTATGTAATGATGAGTTTATTTCGTTTATTAATTCGCTAGCTTGAGTTATATTTTTTTTGTTAATTAGATTACTAACTTTTTCATTATTAAGTGTTATTAATGCAGTTGTAATTTTTTTATGGTCGTTATAAAGCATAACCTGCTCAATAAGTTTAGAGTTATTTACAATGGCTTCTTCAATTTCTTCAGGCGAGTATTTTTCGCCATCATCAGAAATTAATAATGCTTTTGCTCTACCGGTAACAACAAGAAAATCATCATTATCAAAATAACCTAAATCGCCTGTATATAACCAGCCGTTTTTAATTGTATCAGCCGTTTCTTTAGGGTTTTTGTAGTAGCCTTTCATTACATTATCGCCCTTAATAATAATTTGCCCTTTTTTATTTGGTGGTAATTCGTTGCCATTATCATCAACAATTTTACATTTTATCGAAGGAAAAATTTTACCCGAAGTTCCAAGTTTATGTTCTGAAGGCGAATTTGCCGAAATTATTGGTGCGGCTTCTGTTAGTCCATACCCTTGATATACAGGAACTCCAATTGTATAAAAAAATTCTTGCTGACTAATACCTAATAAGGCTCCACCACCAACAAAATAGTTTATTTTACCACCCCAAATTTCTTTTAATTTACCAAATATTAATGCTTTTGCAAGAAAATAAGCCGGTGTATTTATTAATTTTGTGATAATACCGGCTTTTTTATATCCATTTTTATTTATTGCTATTCCTGCTTTTAATCCTGCATTAAAAATACTATTAATTAAGCCTCCTTTTTTTGCAACACCGTCTTTTATTTTATTCATAAAATTGCCGGTAAGTGCAGGTACTGTAAGTAAAAAATCTGATTGTATTTCTTTAAGGTTTATTGGAATGTTTTTCAATGTATTCATTCCGCCACCTCTAGCATCAACAAAATAAAGGGTTATGCCTTTTATTAATCCTGTGAAAATACCTACAGTATGGGCAAAAGAGTGGTCGCAAGGTAAAATAAGTAGTGATTTAAAATCTTGCGGAACTTTAAATACTTTTATTGCATCGTTACAGTTTGCCCAATAGTTTTTATGTGTAAGCATTATTCCTTTTGGGTTTCCGGTAGTACCTGATGTGTATGAAATTGTAACGGTATCATCAATTTTTTGATTTGCTTTTATTTCGGATAATTCTTTTATATTTTTCTCGAAATTGTGTTTGCCAATTTCTATTATCTGATTGTAAGAAAATATTCTATCTGCCGAAATATTATATTTTTTGGCAAGACTTCTAGCAAAATCAATATCATCATCAAGATAATAATATTCTAATTCTTTATTTTCAAATTTGTTTGAAACCTTAAAAACTTTTTCGATGTAATTCTTTGAAACAAATATACCTTTTGCTTCGCTGTGATTAAGCCTATATGGTATTTCTTCTGGTTGTAGTTTTATAGATAACGGAACAGATACAGCTCCTGCTGTAATAATACCTATTTCGCTAATCACCCAACTTGCCTTGCCTTCTGATAAAATAACATAATTGTCATTTTTTTTACATCCTTGCAAAAGTAAAAATGAAGCAATGTGGATACTTAATTCTTTAGTTTTTGCAAAAGTTACTTCTTGCCAGCCTTTGTCAGTTTTATTTGCAACATATGGTTTTTCTCCAAAGTTTTTAACAGCATTATCGAGTATATTAATTATTGTCATTCTTCAAACTTTAATAAATTAACATTTTCGCCATCAAATTCGGCATATGTAAAATTATAAATCCAATCGCCTAAATTTATATATTTAGATTTTCCTATCATTAATTCTAAAGGAATATGTCGGTGTCCGTATATCATAAAATCAAAATATTCTTTCTCTAAAAGCATTTTGGAATACATTATAAGCCATTCTTTATCTTCGCCTTTAAAAATAAGCTGTTCCTCTTCTTCAGCATATCGCTTTTTGCGAGATAAAAAATTAGCAAACGATACTGCAAAATTTGGGTGTAAACGTGCAAAAAACCATTGTAATATAGGGTTTGTAAATCCGGCTTTCATAAATTTAAAACCTTTATCCCAAGGTCCTAAACCATCGCCGTGAGCGAGATAAAACTTTTTACCGTTTATTTCTTTTGTTATTGGTTTTCTATGAAGTATTACTCCCGATTCGTTTGGTAAATAATCGTAAACCCAAATATCATGATTTCCTGTAAAGTAATGAACGGGAATACCACTATCGGTTATTTCGGCAAGTTTTCCTAAAAACCTAGTGTAACCTCTCGGAACAACGTGTTTATATTCGTGCCAAAAGTCAAAAATATCGCCAAGTAAATAAATTTCTTCTGCATTGCCTTTAATTTTATCAAGCCAACGAACAAATTTTTTTTCGCGCTCTAAACTTGCCTCAGGCGTTGGTAAACCCAAATGTACATCAGATGCAAAATATATTTTCTTGTTATTTTTCAATATTTTTTTGTTTCGTACAAAAGTAAATAAAACATTTGTAAGATTTTTTTTTAAAAGTATTTTGTTAATTAAAAAAAACTATTACTTTTGCACTCTCATTCACAATAAGTGAATAGGTCCCTTAGCTCAGCTGGTTAGAGCACCTGACTCATAATCAGGGGGTCCAAGGTTCGAGCCCTTGAGGGACCACTTAAAAATCAAAGGTTTACAGCAATGTAAACCTTTTTTGTTTTAAAATTCTCAAACAATTTTCAAACATTTAGTTGTATATATTGTTTCGATTATTTGAGGTTAATAACTTATTGAGGATATATTTTATTGGTTGTTTAAAATTTGATTTTTAATTTCTACATAATATTTAATTCTAAATGACTCCACTAACTAAAACAAAAAAATGAGGTTAAATGCAAGTTCAACCTCTTTAATTATTTTTAGTTATAATATATTAATTTTTAATTTGTAAAACTACTATTGATATATACTATTTTTTTATTTTTTTACTAAAAGTAAAAAATATAACTAAATAATAATAAAGCTGTACTATTATTGAGTTTTAGGATGTTATTTTTTTTGAAATAATAAAAAAAATAACATTTTGTAGCCAAACAACAATAATTGTATCTATATAAAAAAAAATATTACTTTTATAAAAAATAAGAAAAGTATATGAGTGAAGACCAAAAAAAACAACTCGAACAGCAACTTTGGAACATAGCCAACGAGTTGCGTGGAAAAATGAATGCCGATGAGTTCCGTGATTATATACTCGGATTTATTTTCTACAAATATCTATCGGAAAAAATGTTTTTGTATGCCAATCAAATACTAAAACCCGACGGTATAGATTACAAAAGCATAAAAGAAAATACAGAGCAAGGAAAAGAGTATATTGATGCCATTAGAGAAGAAGCCTTAGATAAATTAGGTTACTTTTTAAAACCATCGGAGCTATTTAGCGAAATTGCAAAGCGAGGAAACAACGATACAGCAGACGAGAGCAATTTTATAATAGAAGACGTTCAAACTATACTTAACAATATCCAAAACTCAACAATGGGAACAGAAAGCGAAGACGATTTCGACAATCTGTTTGAGGATATGGATTTGAATAGCACCAAGCTTGGCAAAACAACTGATGCCCGAAACAAACTAATTGCAAAAGTTCTTTCGCATCTCGATAAAATTGACTTTAAGCTTGAACATACTGAGCTTGATGTTTTAGGCGATGCCTACGAATACCTTATTGGGCAGTTTGCAAGTGGTGCAGGCAAAAAAGCAGGAGAGTTCTATACCCCACAAGAAGTAAGCAAGGTTTTAGCAAAGTTGGTAACTACTGGCAAAACAAAACTAAAATCTGTTTACGACCCTACTTGTGGCTCTGGTTCATTACTGTTGCGAGTAGCAAAAGAGGTAGAAGAAGTAAGCAATTTTTACGGGCAAGAGCTTAACCGAACCACCTATAACTTGGCTCGTATGAATATGATTTTGCACGATATTCATTATCGCAAGTTTGATATTAGACAAGAAGACACCTTAGAAAACCCACAGCATAAAGATATGCAGTTTGAAGCCATTGTTGCTAATCCACCATTTTCGGCACAATGGAGTGCAAGCCCTTTGTTTTTGAGTGACGATAGATTTAGCCAATACGGAAAATTAGCACCAAAAAGCAAGGCAGATTACGCCTTTGTGCAACATATGATACATTATTTGGGCGAAAACGGAACTATGGCTATTGTGTTGCCTCACGGTGTATTGTTTCGTGGTGCAGCCGAAGGACATATTCGCAAATACCTGATTGAAGACCGCAATTACCTTGATGCCGTTATTGGTTTGCCTGCCAATATTTTTTATGGCACAAGTATTCCTACTTGTATTTTGGTATTTAAAAAATGCAAAGAACACCCCAACAATATTTTGTTTATTGATGCAAGTCAACATTACGAAAAAGTAAAAACACAAAACCACTTACGTGATGATGATATTAACAAAATTGTTGAAACCTACCGTAATAGAACTGCCGAAGACAAATACTCGTATGTTGCCGACATAAAAGAGGTAAAAGAAAACGATTACAACCTAAACATACCACGCTATGTAGATACATTTGAAGAAGAAGAACCCATTGATATTGATGCAGTAAGCAAAGAAATAAAAGCTATTGATATTGAAATTGCCAATAGCGATAAACTGATAGCCGTATTTTGTAAAGAATTAAATATCTCAACACCTTTTTAAGAAAAGATTATGAGTTCAGAAATAATAAATAAAGATTATATAAGCACTTTAAAATTATTGAAAGAACGAATTGTTCAAGCTCAATATCGCAGTTATAGTGCAGTAAATTCCGAAATGGTTTTGGCTTATCTTGATATTGGAAAAACCATATCGGAAAAAACAAAAGGTGCTTGGGGAACTTCGGTAATAAAGCAACTTTCAAAAGACTTGCAGGCAGAATTTATAGGTATGAAAGGATTTTCTGAAAGAAATTTGCGATTAATGAGGTTTGTTTACGAAGAAACTACCAACAATACAATTTGGCAACAGCTTGTTGCCAAATTGCACTGGGGACATACTGTAATGATATTCAGTAAAATAAAAGACAAACAGCAACGAGAATTTTATTTGCAAAAAACAAAAGAACAAGCGTGGAGCAGAAGCATTTTAGAAGAAAAAATAAAGATAGATTTATACTCGCAACATAAAAGCTTTCAGCATAATTTCGATAATGCACTAAGCAAAACTGATATTGCCAAATACACTATGCAGTTTAAAGACGAATACGATTTGTCTTTTCTAAACTTGCCCAACCACCATAGCGAAAGAGAACTTGAAAATGCTATTGTTAGCAATATTACTAAAATGTTAGGGCAATTTGGTGCTGATTTTGCCTTTATGGGACAGCAATTCCGTTTAGAATTTGATGATAAAGAATATTTTATAGACCTGCTTTTTTATCACAGAAAGCTAAAATCGATGATAGCAATTGAACTTAAAGTAAACGAATTTAAGCCCGAGTATAGCCAACAACTAAACTGGTATTTGCACTTATTAGATAAAACAATAAAATACCCCGAAGATAATGCAAGTATTGGTATTTTGCTTTGTAAAACAAAAAGCCAACTAACAGTTGAATATGCTTTGGAAATTGTAAATAAACCAATGGGAGTTGCTACATATAATTACTCGCAACTACCAACCGAAATTGCTAAAAGTTTACCAAGCGAAGACCAGTTTAAACAAATTTTTGATAATAAATAATGAAAAACACTATACAAAATAATATAAAACCAAATATACCTAAATTGCGTTTCCCTGAATTTGAGGGGGAATGGGAAAGGAAAAGGTTAGGGGATATTGCTGAGATACTTGGAGGTGGAACGCCTGATACAAGTAATAAAGAATATTGGGATGGCGATATTATTTGGCTAACTCCAACAGAAATAAAAAAAAGAAATATTTCAACAAGTAATAGAAAAATTACAAAATTAGGTTTAAAAAAATCTACTGCTAAGATTTTACCCAAGGGAACGTTATTATTCACAAGTCGTGCAACAATAGGAGATATTGGAATTGCAGAAAAAGAATGCTCAACAAATCAAGGGTTTCAATCATTTTTACCCAATGATAATTTTATTACAGAATTTTTATACTATTGGATAAATGAAAATAAAAAAGAATTTATCCGAAAAGCATCTGGTTCTACATTCTTAGAAATTAATAAAACTGAAATATCTAAAATACATTCGTTACTTCCCACCCTCGCAGAGCAAAAAAAGATAGCCACATTTTTAACAGCAGTAGATAGCAAACTACAAGCCTTAAAGAAAAAGAAAGAACTTTTAGAGCAATACAAAAAAGGCGTAATGCAAAAAATATTCTCGCAAGAAATTCGATTTAAACAAAATAATGGCAAAAACTTTCCCGATTGGGAGAGTAAGGCTTTGGGGGAGATTGCGAGAATTACGACAGGTTCTTCAAATAGGCAAGATTCATTATTAAATGGTGAATTTACATTTTTTGATAGGTCACAAGACATTAGAACAAGTAATTACTTTTTGTTCGATTCCGAAGCAATTATAGTTCCTGGCGAAGGTCAGGAGTTTATACCGAAGTATTTTATAGGCAAATTTGACTTACATCAAAGAACATATGCGATTATGGATTTTAAAAAAAGCATAGGAAAATTCTTATTCTTTTATATCTCACATAATACAAAACATTTAGATTCACACGCTGTTGGCTCAACTGTAAAATCATTGAGGTTGCCTATGTTTCTAAAAATGCCGATTAATTTACCCTCAATCGAAGAACAAACCAAAATAGCCAATTTCCTAACTGCCATAGACGAAAAAATTAATAGTTGCGAGGGTTTAATAACAAATACCGAGAATTATAAAAAAGGATTGTTGCAGCAGATGTTTGTTTAAATTATAAATGTTTTTCATAAATAAGCCAATAAAATAAGTATAATTCATAAAAAATAAATAAATTTCAGATTAATAATGATGAAAAAATAAAGTAAGTAAAGGAGCAAAAGAATAAATTTAAATGAATATAAAAATATATTATGTACCGAGTAGATAAAATAAATAATAGTGTTAGTAAATTAGAGCAACGTCTGTTTAAAGATTTAAATATACAAGAACGAGATAATTTACAAGAATGGATTGCCGATAATCCTGAAATGCTTGGCGAAGAATTGTTAATAATACAAAAAGAGTATGATGGTTTTAATGATACAAAAGAACGATTAGACCTTTTAGCAATAGACAAAGAAGGCGATTTAGTAATAATTGAAAATAAATTAGATGATACTGGTCGTGATGTAGTATGGCAAGCCCTAAAATACACCTCTTATTGTTCTACGCTAACTAATAATCAGATAATTAGAATATACCAACAATACCTTGACAGATATGCAAATGGAGAAAGTGCAAAAGAAAATTTAATGGAATTTCTTGATAGAAAAGAAGAAGACCTTTTATTAAATCATAACGACCAACGCATTATATTTGTGGCTAATAATTACAGAAAAGAAGTAACATCAACTGTTCTTTGGTTACTCGACCACGATGTTAAAATACAATGTATAAGGGCTACACCATATAGTATGGGCGAAGATATATTTCTACAAATGGAACAAATAATTCCATTACCTGAAACACAAGAATTTATGATTAATGCAAAAGAAAAAGTAAAAGAACAAAAAAACAAAAGTAAAGTAAAAAGTGAAACCGAAATAAAACTTACTGAATTTTGGGCATCATTAAAAATTCATTTACAAGACAATAATGTTAATTACATTTCAAATGTAGCAGCAAAACCACATTATAGCTTAGGATTTTCAAAAGAATCGGGTAAATTTTCATTTTGTATAGGTAATAAAGCCCTAAGAGTTGATTTGGTTTTTTCAAACGACCCGGACAAAATACTAATAGACGCTATGAAAGAGTATGATAACGAGATACAAAGCAAATTAAATAATAAAGTTATTTGGGAACGTTTAGAAGGTCTGAAAACATCACGTATTAAATATGAAATATCTTATGAAGATATTGATAAACAATACGAAAAATCTTCCGACGAAACTTGGGAACATTGGGTTTATTGGTATAAAGATGCAATGGTAAATTTTTACAAAGTTATATATCCAATATGGAGTAAAGTTCAAAAAAAACTTAAATAAAAATGTCAACACAACCCGAACAAATATTAGAAAACCAATTAATAGAACAACTTAGCAAAATAGGTTATACACGAGTTACTATTAACAACGAAAAAGAATTAATTGCCAACTTAAAACAGCAGTTAGAAAAACATAATGATATTTTGTTTTCCGATGCCGAGTTTAAAAAAGTAATGAATATTCTGAGCAAAGGAACGGTGTTTGAAAAAGCCAAAACTTTGCGAGAGAAACAGCATATTATCCGTGATAATGGCGATAATCTTTACTTTGAGTTTTTAAATACCGAACATTGGTGCAGAAACGAATATCAGGTAACCAACCAAGTTACAATAGAAGGTAAATACAAAAATCGCTACGATGTTACCTTGCTTGTAAACGGTTTGCCATTGGTTCAAATAGAACTCAAAAAAAGAGGTTTAGAGTTAAAAGAAGCCTTTAATCAAATTAACAGATACCAAGGTCATACATTTGGCTATAATGCTGCACTGTTTCAGTATGTGCAAGTATTTATTATAAGCAATGGGGTTAATACAAAATATTATGCCAACAACAAAAAACAAACTTTTAAGCAAACTTTTTATTGGACTGATGTAGAGAATAAACGATTAACTAATATTTTAAACGGTTTTACAAGTAGTTTTCTCGAACCATGCCAAATATCTAAAATGATTAGCAAGTATATCGTGCTTAACGAAACCCATAAAATTTTAATGATACTTCGACCATATCAGTATTATGCAGTTGAGGCATTAATAAACCAAGTAAAAAACTCAAACAACAATGGTTATATTTGGCATACAACAGGTTCGGGCAAAACCCTAACATCGTTTAAAGCAAGTCAAATAATTATGAATATGCCCGAAGTAAAAAAGGTAGTATTTGTAGTTGACCGTAAAGATTTAGATTATCAAACCACCAAAGAATTTAATAGTTTTAGCAAAGGCAGTATAGACGGAACAGATAATACAAAAGCACTGGTAAAACAATTTTCTGACGATACAAAACTGATTGTTACCACTATTCAAAAACTAAACAATGCTATTTCGGGCAGGTATCTCGAAAAAATGGAGAAATACAAAAACGAACGCTTTGTTTTTATTTTTGATGAGTGCCATCGTTCGCAATTTGGCGAAACTCATAATAGAATAAAATCGTTTTTTAGCGATGTTCAGTTTTTTGGATTTACAGGCACTCCAATATTTGCCGAAAACGCTTTTAAAAACGATTTAGGAAAACGAACCACCACCGAGTTGTTTGGTAAAGCATTGCACAAATACGTTATTACCGATGCCATTAAAGACGATAATGTATTGAAATTTGCCGTTGAATATGTTGGCAGATACAAGAAAAAAGAAAGTGCATCGGAAATTGATATTGAGGTAGAAGATATTGATACCAAAGAGTTAATGGAAGACCAAACTCGTTTAGAAAAAATTGCCGATTATATTATTGCCAATCATAATAGAAAAACATATAGCAAAGAGTTTACAGCAATGTTTGCTGTTGGTAGTGTCGATATTTTAACTAAATATTACGATATATTTAAACGCAAGAAAGAAGCAGGCGAGCATAATCTTAAAATTGCCACCATATTTTCTTACACAGCCAACGAAGAAGATAAAGATGCTGATGGTATTTACGATGAGCTAAACATAGCAGCAGAGCCACAAGCGGTTTATAATGTAAACAAACATAGCAGAGATAAACTCGACAGCTATATAGAAGATTATAATAAAATGTTTGGCACTGCTTATTCAACCGATAGTCAGCATTTCTACAATTATTATAACGACATATCTAAAAAAGTAAAAAACAAGCAAATTGATATTCTATTAGTGGTAAATATGTTTTTAACAGGTTTCGACAGCCCAAGTTTAAACACATTGTATGTAGATAAAAATTTAAAGTATCACGGTTTAATACAAGCCTATTCTCGAACCAACAGAATACTTGGCGAAAAGAAATCGCAAGGAAATATTGTGGTGTTTCGTAACCTTAAAAAACGTACCGATGAGGCAATTACATTATTTAGCAATAAAGAGGCTATTGATGTTATTATAATGAAGCCATACGAGGATTACGTAAGTAAATTCGATAAGTCGTTTGAAGATTTAATAAAGATTGTTCCCACAGTTGATAGTGTTAACGATTTAGAAAGCGAAAACGATGAACTAATGTTTGTAACTGCATTTAGACAGTTAATGAGGATTAAAAATATTTTAACCGCTTTTTCCGATTTTAAATGGGAAGACCTTGCTATGAACGAGCAGTTATTTATGGATTATCGTAGCAAGTATCTCGATTTATACGATAAAGTAAAAAATAATCACGAAAAAGAAAAGGTGTCAATTCTTGATGATGTAGATTTTGAGTTAGAACTAATACATCGTGATGAAATTAATGTAAACTACATAATTCAACTATTAATTCAGTTGAAAGCCGATGTTCAGAAAGATACCACACAAGCCGAAAAAGAGATATTTAACTTGTTAAATTCAGAAGCACATCTCAGAAGTAAAAAAGAATTAATAGAGCAGTTTATACAAGATAACTTGCCACATATTGATAGTTCTGACGATATAAACGAAGAATTTGAGAAATTTTGGAGCAAAGAACAACAAAAAGCTTTTGAAAACTTAGTGCAAGAAGAAAATCTATCGGAAGAAAAAACACAAAAATTAATAGAAAGCTACCTCTATGCCGAACGAGAACCAATACGTGATGAAATTTTAGACCTTATAGAAGGCGAAAAACCATCGGTATTGCAACGCAAAAAATTAGGCGATAGAATACTTAGCAAAATTGTCAAATTCGTTGATACTTTTATTGATGGTATTGTTAGTGGGAGATAGTGAATAACAAGAAAAATATATATTTTAGGTTAATCAATTAGTTATTATTGGTTTAATTGCTACAATCTTAATTTCTATGAATAATATTTGATGTAGTCTATTTATAAACAATCAATTACTTCAAGTTTAAAATCGCCAAAATTAATATGTACTATTATTTCAGAAGTCAAAATTATAAAACTAATTTTGTATAATTATCTTTTTTGTAATTTGATGACCATTAATATTTATGATAATAAAATAAATACCACTACTAAATGTCGAAGTATTTATTCTTATTTGTTGTTCACCTATAATTAATCTTTTTTTATTATTATTCCAAAGTGAAATTCCAAATATATTTGATAGTTTTATTGATGCATTAGCAGGGTCTTTTATATTTAAAGTAATTGTAACCACATCAGATGCAGGGTTAGGTGAAATAGAAATTTCGCAATTATTGTTTATTTCTTCAGAACTAGTAACTTCGCTTAATAACCGTTTAAATAAACCATATCCACAGCAACATGCCGACCACACATTGTTGCCAAATACTCCAATAGAATACATATTCTTATTATTTAAGCCTTCATTCCAAATAGTCCAAGTTTGACCATAATCGTTAGTGTAAGCAACGCCACTGCCATCGGTACCTACAAACATATAATCATTATAATTTACCGAACATAAAACTTTGTATTCAAAAGTTGTGTTTAATAAGTTCCAATATATTCCATTATTCTCCGATATATATAGTTTATAAATTGTACTTACAAATAATTTATTATCTTTAATTGTTAAGTGACTAATATACCAGCTAGTTAACCCGTTGTTTGATTGTGTCCAGTTGTTTCCTAGATTATCTGAATAATAAACCCCAGCACCATAAGTACCGGCAAACACTCTACCATTGTTTGATGTCAGAGTTCTTACAGATAAATTACCTAGCCCTGTGTTTTTTACAACCCAATTTGCACCATTATCAGATGAATAAAAAATACCCTGATCATCTGTTCCTGCAAATATTCCGGTATTTGTCAAAACAAAAGAGTTTATTTTAGAAATAGTTAATCCTTGATTTGATTCAGTCCAATTATTTCCACCATCATCAGAAATAAATACACCAGCTTCAGTACCAGCAAAAAGTCTTGAATTATTTACTATCATTGCATGAACTACTGTATTCGCAAGTCCATTATTGGCTATAGTCCAAGTATTCCCTCCGTCATCAGATTTGAAAACACCATCTAGTGTTCCTGCAAATATTACATTGTTTTGTTCAACAAGAGTATAAATATTTCCTCCTTCTTGCATTGCCAATTGCCATTGTGCCATACCCGAATAACTTATCAGACTTATCATTATAATTAATATGGCTTTTTTTATTTTTTTCATTTTTATCTTGATTTATTTTTTATTAATACTTATAATTTTTCGCACAATGGCTTGGTTACTTTTAGTTATAATTTTTATATAGTATATACCTGAAGATAAATTGTTAGAGTTAATTTCAATTGTTTTAGAATTAATATTTTTACTATATATTATTGGCATACCAATTTCATTGTAAATTACCCATTGATTAATTATTTCATTTGATATTATATTAATATTTTTATTTTCAAACGGATTAGGAAATACTATTATATTATTAATTTCTGAAATTGTGTTTGATAATCCCATATTATTATTAATGCGATTATGTTTTCTAAAGAAATTCCATATTTCAATAGAGGCGTCAATATCCATATTATTGAAACCCATTTCTGACGGATGAGAAAATGAAGCACCAGGCCAACCATGCCCACCATTATTTACTCTATAATGTATTACTTCATTATCAGAACTTACCGGCTCGTAATAATATTTAGTTATTGAAGTATGATCATTTGTATTAACATTAGGAATTTGTGTAATAATAGGTGTGCTATTACAATTATTGTAATTATACCATATTCGCAATACTGTAGCCACAGAATCAAAATCTTGTGAAATATTCCCAAAGTACATAGCATCTTCATCTTGATCACCATGTATATGAAAAATAGGTACAGGACTATTTGGACTACATTCAAAAGAATGTTTTTTGTGTCCACTAACTGGTGCAATTGCGGCTAATCGTTTACCTGAAGTGCAAGCCATAGAATAGCTTTCGTATGCTCCTGTAGAAAATCCGGTTATATATATTTTTGTGGTATCAATATTGTAATCAGTAATTATATTATCCATCATTTGGTTTAAAAAGCCTATATCATCCCATCCAAAACTGCCATCATGATCCCAAAATGCCCAATCCGGATCACTAAAAGCTCCTTTTCGTGCGTTTGGATAGCAAATAATAAAGCCAGCTGTATCAGCAATCAAATCAAAATGCGTGTACCTTTCCATTTGAACATTCATTGTATCACCTGACTGAACAACACCCGGGTGTAAAATTAAAACCAAAGGAACTTTAACATTACCAGTGTATATTAATGGTTTGTAAATATTGTAAGAACGTATGGCTCCTGCATGTTCAAATTGATAAGAATCCTTATTACCGGTACCTATTTGAGCTAATGTATTTTGTGCTAATAATAAAATTATTATTAATTGAATACTTGATATTATTGTTTTCATAGTTTAATGAGTTTTGAGGTTTTATAAAATTTATTATTTAAATTGCTTATTGTTATAAAATACATACCAGATTTTAGATTTGTAATATCAATTATATTTAACTTATTGTTTTCATGTAAATAAATTTCATCTTCAAAAACTAAAATACCATTAATGTTATTAAGAGATATTTTTATTTTATTTAATTTTTCTACGTTTATATACTCTAAATATATATTATTATGCGCAGGGTTAGGATATATTAAAATATTATTTTTAGATTGATTAATATTTTCAACTCCAACAGAACCTGAATTTTTACCACCAAGTGTCATAACTCCTGTATTTGACGGATCTAACCATGGGGCTAATTTTCTATTATTTTCACTTCCATTTTTATCCCAATGATAAAAAAGTTTACCTCCTGCTCCAGAATCATTTTCACTATTTACGCAACCTTCACTTCCATAACTAATGGTTCCAACTACTAACTTCAAATTATCAAACATGGCAGAACCTGAAGAGTTAGCCTCAACATTTCCGCCTTGTCCACCTGTTGTGGTAGTGGTTATAGCTTCCATGTCTGAATTTGTTAATGCAGGAATGAAATTACTTACAAAAGAAATTTTCTTAATATCAGATAAAGGATGTTGGATTATTGCTCCGGGACCTGATAAATTGTTAACATCGTTTCTGTTCCAACCTGCATAATATACATTATATGATACAGGAATTGGGTTTAACTCAAATAAATGAAAATCAGAACCATCAGGAAACCCATTTTCATTAGTACCATCACCACTGGCAGCAATACGAGTACATCCAATTACTGTCTCATTTGTTAATCCATCATCATTTGCCGGGTTATCACAGTTTGGAGATTCATAATTAAAATAGAATATTGCTTGCCCTAATTCTGCTGCAGAAGCTCCCATTGCACAGTGTTGAGCTGAAAGAAAGTAATTTCTATTGTCTTGAGCAGTATTGTTAAGAAGTGTTCCTGTACAATTACCTATATCACTACCTTCTGTAAATGTATATCGTACTACTGCTCTTTTTTGGTTTGACCATTGGCTTGCATCATGACAGTTAACATTTACATAACACGAGTTTGTTGCTCCAAATCCATTAACTACTTTAGAGTTTATTGGCACACACCCAATTTCTGAAATATTGGCAATAAATTTATGCATTTTTATTGTTGGTATACGTGCTTCTACAGTAATTTTGTTACTCTTAATTAAAGGTAAAGCAAAACTGCTTGAAAGTTTATTGTAATTGTGATGAAACAGTTTTGTTTTGTACGTATTGTTGTAACTATATGCACATATTGATGAACCATCGGGTAATTCTAGTTGATTGAAATAAACAATTAATCCAAAATCTGAATTGCTTTCAATATTAATTTTTAGTACAGTATAAATACCGTCTTTTGAACTTTGCCATTCCGATTTAGTCTTTGTTTTAGACAATGTGATTTTTTTTCCAATTATATTATTGTCGTACGTATTGTTTCGTATACAGGAAAAGATTTTATCAAATTCAGATGTTGAAACTTTAATTTTAGGAATTGTTTGTGTCCGCACAGAACATGATAAGCTTATAACTATTATAATTAATAATATTTTTTTCATCGTTTTATAATTTTCTGAGTTGATATATTGTTTTTAGAATAGAATTGTATAAAATACACTCCTTTTGTGAGATAACTAAAATCTATTGAATTAGTAGCTTCAATATTTTTAATTAATATACCGCTACTATTGAATACTTTTATTGATTTTACATCGAGCTTCTCAATATTATCAAAATATAGTACGCCAAATGTAGGATTAGGATAAACTTTTATTGTTTCTTTTGTCGCAAATGTATTAATATTTGCAGAAACAGATCCTGCTGTAACAGCATCTAAATGAAAACCGGCGCCCAATATATTTTCGGTTCCATTTCCGTTATCTTCAATTCTAATGTATCTTGCATTTGCAGCACCATTTATATCAAAAGATGTTGTGGAAGAACCTGTACCCAACGATGTCCATGGTCCATCTATTGTTGATGAATAAAACGCCTCAAATTCGTTGCCTGTACCACTTGCACTACCGTGTATTGTAATATCGCTGCCGGAAACATCTACTATTGGAGCTTCCATATCAACAACAACATATCCAGTATCACCAATTGCATAATACTCGCCATCTGATTTACCAAGAGCTTTCCATGTTTTGGCAGGGTCGTTATAATTATTATGATTTCGGCATGTTATAATTTTTTGAGCAGAATATATTGAATTGGGTGTTAATTGAAAATCAGTAGTTGTTACAGCATTATCAGAAACATTAACTGTAGTAGTTTGTGATGCGTAACCTGTTGCGGAAATTTTAATATTGTATGTGCCTGCTTGTAAATAACGATGGTAATCACCATTTGTAGCTCCCGAATAAGATGGTATTCTTCCTTCTACTTCAATTTTTGCCTTTAAACCAGTACCTGAATTTACATCTGTTACAACTCCTTCAATTCCTTCACCTGCTTTTTTTAACATCATAAAAATGGCCGGCTTATTCATTGTAAGCAATTGACATGAATTGTATATTGGATTTGTAAAAAGCATTAACTCTACACTGAAAGCATAAATTCCTAGTGAACCATATGCAAATTCAACTAAAGCACCATTTGTGGGGTAAAGATCATATCCTTTGTCTACAGCAAATTCATTTGAAGGGTAGCCAGAAATAACATCATATTGGTTTGCTAAATATTCAATATCTATGTTATCAGGACAGTCTTCTCCTTTATAATACCATGGGTATATAATGCCTTGAAGTCCTGCGTGATAATCAATCATAACATTAAAGTTACGAGATAGAATAAAATCTCTTGTGGCTTTTGTTTCAGGTTCGGAGTATTCATTTGGATCAAAATCTTCTGCATTCCACATATATCCGTAATTTCTATTCATATCAATTCCATTAGCATTTGGCCTATTATACCAGTTAATACCTCGTAATCCATCTGGGTTCATTACCGCTATAATCCATATTTCTCTAGTGTTAATTAACTCTGTAATTTGAGAATCAGAGTTATAATCTAAACATAATTTTCTCGCTAATTTCATAGCTACTTGTTCAGGGTTATTTTCGTCCCCATGAATACAAAAAGTTAGTAGAATTTCCGGTTCAGTTTCATCTACGTTTACATTATCACTAAATTTAAGAGCTACTATATCGTAACCTGAAACCGAAGTCCCTATTATAACTTCTTTACAAATATTAGGAAAATTTGTTGCTAAACTATCTTGTAAATCACGAATTTCATCTACGTCACCTATTTGGTTAACATCATTATTTCTGTCAACTTCTAATTGTTGACATTGTCCAAAAGTATAATTTGAAAATACTGTAATTCCCAAAATCATAACTATTATTATGTTTATTTTAATTTTCATTGTGTTATTATTTTTAATAGATTAATGCAAATATCGTAATAAAGACCCTAAATGTTTAATTATGTTGCTTGTTATGATTAACGAATGTGTACATTCGAATAACAATCCTTTATTATAGGTATAGTAAATAATATTACGAATGTAATAAGTCTAAATAAATTGCAAAAAAAACACAAATAACACATTATAAGTAATATTAATTATTTTTTCGCACTAGCAATTTTACGAAATGCAGATGGTGTTAAACCTGTTTTTTGTTTGAAAAGAGTATTGAATGATGATATTGAATGAAACCCTGATATTTCGGCAATACCGGCAATTGAATATTTGTTATTTATAGAATCTGAAATTAGTTTAACTGCATAATTTATCCTATAAGTATTAATAAAACTTGTAAAATTTATATTAAAAGTTTCATTTACTATTTGAGACAAATAAGTACGACTAATATTAAGTTTTGTTGCAACTAATTCAATAGATAAATCTTTCTTAAGATACAATTTTTCATCCTCTATTAATTGTTTTAAAATTAATATAGTCTGTTTCTTTTTTTCATCTGATAAAGATGATGATGCATATTTTTTTGTTGAAATAATAGAGTTCTCATCTGTTTTTTCATCAATATTAATTATCTCAAGGTTACGCTTAACTAACTCTTTGTTAGAAAAAGAAAGTCTTTTCTTTTGGCGATAAAATACAATCGCAATTACTATTACAATAAAAAGAAAGATGTATAGAATTAATAGCAGTGTACTTTTGAATTCATTGTGTTGAATTTCAATTTCCTTTTCTTTTTCTAGAAGGTTTATCCTTTCTTCTTTTCGTTGAACTTCATGTGCTATTTGAAGTTGTACAATACGTGATTCTGTTTTTTCATTAATAATACTGTCTTTTAATGCCATATATTTTTTTTGAAATAAGTAAGCATTTTTATAATCTTTATCAATAATACTAATTTGAGATTTTAAATCGAATACACTCATAAGTAAATCTTTTGCACCAAATAAACTTACCTTTTTCAAACAATTGTTAAGGTATCTTTTAGATTTAGTAATGTTGCCTTGTAAAAAATAAAATTCAGAAAGATTATAAGCTGCATTTACATAAAGTCCAACATCACTAATTGAATCAGCAATATGGTATGACATAATCAAATATTTTTCTGAAAGTGTGTTTTCTTCCATGTTTAAATATGTAATGCCAATATTAGAATAAGAGTCAGAAATACCTATATAATCATTTGAATTCTTTCTTATTTGAAGTGATTTATTATAATAGTAGAGTGCAGAATCGTATTGGGCCATTAAATCATGAATTAATCCGATATTATTAAAAGAGCCACTTAAATATAGTAAAATTTTATCAGGTTCTTGAGTTGTTTTAACTAGTTGACGTTTAATTTTTAATGCTTCTTTAAAATGTTTTAAAGCTTTTTTGTATTGACCTCTACTGCCATAAATTACACCTAAATTATTAAGAATATTAGATGTCCCATCTAGCTTATTAGTCTTTTTATATAATTGTAGTGCTTTAATGTAAAATGATGTTGATTTGTCAATAATTCCAATCTCTTTATATGCCGTTCCAAGAAAATTATAAATATCTGCAATTATAAGAGTGTCATTTTTATATATGCCATATAAAAGTGCTTTTTTTGACAAAATAATTTGGCTTTCAATCGATATTGATTGCTTGGCACTATCTAGATATATTTTTGTTGAATCTATTTGTACCTCACTATGTACATGTATAATTAATAAATTAAATATTATGGTAAAAAAAATACGTTTTTTACTACAATATTTAATTTTGCTAAATGTTTTTTTCATTTTACTTTAAATACCATTTGTGTAATTTTATTGGCATAACTATTATTAAAACTAATTATAATGACACTGCCTATATTTTTTGTTGTAGTTTTTTATTTATGTAAAGTTAATATAATATTTCTGTTTGTTCATGTTTTTTTTTGATAAAGCTACAATTATTATTGTACTTATCTTTGTCAACTCACGAAGTTTGAGAAATTAGGTTTAACAATATTTATTTTATAATAGGCTTAAATTTTAATCTGTTTTAGTTTAATTTCTTGCCTATATAGATATGCAAATAAATGTTAATCAGTAATCAACCAATTGTTGTATTTCTAAACTTTATGAAAACACACCTCAGTATTGTTTTGTTATTTAGAATAAATATAAATAAATTAAAGTAAACAAACACCAAATTACCGCAAATGCACTATATAGCTGTAAGTTATATTATTATCATTAATTTATATGATAAAAATCATAATAAAAGATAATAGCATCTTAAAATATTATTTATATTTTCGTGAAATACTACTGTGAAGTAGCATTTAAGTATAAAAATATTTGAATTAATAAATATAATTCCATTTTGTATGAGTTTAAGCAGAAGAGATTTTATTAAAAGTTCGGCAGTAGCAACTGTTGCTGCGGCTGTAGGCATGAGCTTGCCAAAAAGCTTAAAAGCTGCTCCCAAAAAAGCAGAAGGAGAGTGGCGTTGGGATAAATCAGTGTGTCGTTTTTGTGGAACAGGATGTGGTATTATGGTAGCAACTAAAAACGATAGAATTGTTGCCGTTAAGGGAGACCCTGCCGCACCTGTTAATCGCGGATTGAATTGTATTAAAGGTTACTTTAATGCAAAAATTATGTACGGTGAAGACCGTTTAAAAACACCATTAATGCGTGTTGACGCTATGGGTAATTTTAGTAAGAACGGAAAATTTAAACCTGTTAGTTGGAAAAAAGCTTTCGACGAAATGGAGAAACAAATAAAACGTTCGCTAAAAGAACTTGGTCCAACAGGTATAGGAATTTTTGGTTCGGGGCAATATACTGTACAAGAGGGATATGCAGCTATTAAATTAATGAAAGCAGGTTTTCGTTCTAATAATATTGATCCAAATGCTCGTCATTGTATGGCATCGGCTGTAGCCGGATTTATTCAAACATTTGGTATTGATGAGCCTTCTGGTTGTTACGATGATATTGAATTAACAGATACTGTTATTACTTGGGGCTCAAATATGGCAGAAATGCACCCAATTCTTTGGTCTCGAGTAACCGATAGAAAACTAAATAATCCTGATAAAGTTAAAATTATAAACCTTACAACTTTTACAAATCGTACGTCTGATTTAGCTGATACAGAGATTGTTTTTCGTCCGCAAACCGACCTGGCAATATGGAATTATCTTGCAAGAGAAATAGTATATAATTACCCTGAAGCAATTGATTGGGATTTTGTAAAAAAACATACAGTTTTTGCAACCGGTGTTGTTGATACAGGTTATGGAATGAGAACGCCTGAACATCCTAATTTTACAGATAAAGAGCGTGAAACTGTTAAGCAAGAAGTTTCTAAAAAACTATCGAAAGCCGAAGGTGTTTCATTAGCATATTTAGGATATAAAGAAGGTGATACACTTGAAATGAAAAATAGAGCATCTGCCGGTAAACATTGGCAAATTTCTTTTGAAGATTTCAAAAAAGCCTTAGCTCCTTATACCTTAGATTATGTTGCTGAAGTTGCAAAAGGTAATCCTGATGAATCAATAGAAGAATTTAAAAATAAATTGAAAGAATTGGCTAAACTTTATGTTGAAAAACAACGTAAAGTTGTGTCGTTCTGGACAATGGGGATGAACCAGCACACTCGTGGAACATGGGTTAATGAGCAAGCATATATGGTGCACTTTTTACTTGGTAAACAAGCAAAACCCGGAAGTGGTGCATTTAGTTTAACTGGTCAACCAAGTGCCTGTGGTACAGCACGCGAGGTTGGTACTTTTGCTCACCGTTTACCTGCCGATATGGTTGTTAAAAATCCGAAACATCGTGCAACAGCAGAAAAAATATGGATGTTACCTGAAGGTACAATAAATCCGAAAGTTGGCTCTCATGTAATGAAAATTCATCGCGATGTTGAAGATGGTAAAATAAAATTTATTTGGGTACAAGTAAACAACCCATATCAAAACACAGCAAGTGCAAGTCATTGGATAAAATCTGCACGTAAGCAAGATAATTTTATTGTTGTAAGCGATGGTTATCCCGGAATTTCGGCAAAAGTTGCCGATTTGGTTTTACCATCAGCAATGATATACGAAAAGTGGGGAGCATACGGAAATGCCGAGCGGAGAACTCAACATTGGAAACAACAAGTTACACCTGTTGGTGATGCAATGCCTGATATTTGGCAAATTGTTGAGTTATCAAAACGTTTCAAAATTCGTGAAGTTTGGGGCGAACAAAATATTCCTGGTTTAGATGCTCCATTACCCGATGTAACAAATAAAGTAGCTGATTTAGGTTATAATCCTAATTCTACATTATACGATGTGCTTTTTGCGAATAAAAGAGCAAAATCTTTTTCTTGGCCCGACCCAATTGGCTCTGGTTTCCAAAACACCGAAGTTGAGGGCGATAAACGTACGGTTTTAGGTGCTGATAATAAAGAGTGGAAAGGTTATGGCTTTTTTATTCAGAAATATTTGTGGGAAGAATATCGTATGTTTGGTGAAGGTCATGGACATGATTATGCCGATTTCGATACATACCATAAAGTACGTGGTTTAAAATGGCCTGTTGTTGACGGCAAAGAAACTCAATGGCGTTTTAATTCTAAATACGATCCTTATGCTAAAAAGGCAGGAACAGGCGATTTTGCTTTCTATGGAAAAGCTTTAAAAGCAATTCCAGAAGGTGATTTAAAAGGACCTAAAAGTAAGGATAAAATACCATTGCCAAATAAAGCAAAAATATTTTTCCGTCCGTTTATGGATGCACCGGAAATACCGGATAAAACATATCCATTTTGGTTGTCAACAGGTAGAGTTTTAGAGCATTGGCACAGTGGAACTATGACAATGCGTGTTCCTGAGTTATATCGTGCTGTTCCTGAAGCACTTTGTTATATGCACCCAAAAGATGCTGAATCGAAAGGGATTAAACAAGGTGATTTGGTTTGGGTTGAGTCAAGAAGGGGAAAGGTTAAAGCTCATGTCGATACTCGTGGTAGAAATCGCCCGCCTCGTGGTTTGGTTTATGTACCTTGGTTCGACGAGAAAGTGTTTATAAACAAAGTTTGTTTAGATGCTACCTGCCCAATCTCGAAACAAACTGACTTTAAGAAAAGTGCCGTAAATGTATATAAAGTATAACTGAGTATAAAGTGAAAAGCTGAAAGTTATTAGTAATAAACTTTCAACTTTTCAACTTTTAACTTTTAACTAGTTTAAATGTCAGAAGAAGATAAAACAGAAAATTCTAACGCAACATCGCGTAAAGATGCTCTAAAAACAATGTTTATGGGAGCCGGTTATTTGGCTCTCGGAGGCATGGTTTGGGGTGGGTACGTAAACGATGTAAAAGCTGAAGAGTTTGTGCTTCGTCCGCCGGGAGCAATAAAAGAAAGCGAGTTTGTAAAAGCATGTATTAAATGCGGTTTATGTGTTGAGGCATGTCCGTACGATACTTTAAAACTTTCTACTCCAAAAGACAATAAAGTTACAGGCACACCATATTTTGAAGCAAGAGAAACACCTTGCTATATGTGTACCGATATTCCTTGTGTACCCGTTTGTCCTACCGAGGCATTAAACCAAAAATCGCTTTTCGCATTAGCTGATGACAATACCAAAAAAATGGATGTAAATAAATCTAAAATGGGCTTGGCTGTTGTTAATAAAGAGTCGTGTATTGCCTTTTGGGGAGTACAATGCGATGCTTGTTATCGTGCTTGTCCGCTTTTAGATGAAGCAATTACCATTGAGTACGATAAAAATGAACGTACAGGAAAACACGCTTTTTTAAAGCCTGTGGTAAATGCCGAAATTTGTACCGGTTGTGGTATATGCGAGCATGCTTGTGTTACCGAAATTCCGGCTATAAAAGTTTTACCGTTAAGTATTGCTACCGGAAAAGTTGGCGAACATTATATTAAAGGTTGGGATAAAAACGATGAAAAACGTTTGGAAGGTATTGTAGTTGATACAGAAACTGATGATGATAATTCAGGTGCAATTGATTATTTAAACGATTCTGACGATTTATTTAATGATTAAAAATAATAAATATCTGATATTAAGAAGGTTTGTTCAATTAACAACTTTATTTCTATTTTTTGCCGGAGCAAATTTTGGTCTTGGTATTTTAAAAGGAAACTTAAGTACAGCTAATGTGTTTGGTAAATTTCATTTATCAGACCCGTACGCTGTATTGCAAATGGCTTTTACAGGATATTTTCCAACTATTGAGATAATTATAGGTGCGGTAATAGTACTCGTTTTTTATTCATTATTAGGTGGGAGAATATTTTGTAGTTGGGTTTGTCCTTTAAATATTATTACCGATTTTGCATCATATTTAAGAAAGAAATTTAAAATAAAGACTTTGTTAAAATCAGGAATAGTATCTCGTAAAATTAGATATTATGTTCTTGTTTTAGGACTTATTCTGTCGTTTATAACAGGTGTTGCTGCATTTGAACTTGTAAATCCAATATCAATATTATTTCGAGGAGTAATTTTTGGAACTACTTTTAGTTTTACTGCGGTATTCATAATATTTTTATTCGATTTGCTAATTATTGAACATGGTTGGTGCGGACATGTTTGCCCGGTTGGAGCAGTGTATTCTGCCACAGGAAAATTTCGTTTACTTAAAATTTATCATACATCAGAAAATTGTACGCTATGTATGAAGTGTAAGCATGTTTGCCCTGAAGTTCAAGTACTTGGTATTATTGGAAAAAAAACAGGAAAAATAAACTCATCGGAATGTACAGATTGTGCACGTTGCATTGATGTATGTGATGATGATGCTTTAAAATTTAAATTAAAATAAAATTAAAATCATGATAAAAAAAGTATTAATTTTTGGATTTGTTGCCACACTTATGTTTAGTTCGTGCGGTGGTGGCGATAATAGCGGAGAAAATACTAATAATGTAAAATCCGTTGATGAAGAAACTTTGGGTTTAATTAAATCTGATGTTCAGAGTGATAATGAAAATTTGCTTGGTGCTATGCCACAATATAGTACTAAAGCACCGGGTACTGCCGAAAAAATTGAGCGTTCGTTCGAGAATGCACCTCCAATGATTCCGCATATGACCGATGGATTTTTCCCAATTACAAAGGATAATAATATTTGTTTAACTTGTCATATGCCTGATAAAGTTGCATCGACAGGTGCAGTTGCTATTCCTCCAACACATTTTACCGATTACAGACCAAAAGTGGTTAAAGTTGGCGATAAGTATTCTGTTGATGCCGAGGAAGGAGAGGTTGTTTCAACGAAACTCAGCAATTTATCTGCAGCTCGTTTTAATTGTTCACAATGTCATGTGCCACAGGCAAATGTAACTGTTGATATTAAAAATACTTTTGATAGAGTTTTTAGAAATGAAGCTTCTAAAACTGGCTCAAATCTTAACGATAACATTAAAGAGGGCGTTGAAAAATAATGATGAGTATTAAACAATACATACTAATTTTGTTATTTATATCGAGTACAATATTTGGTGTTAAACCAAAGTACTCAATAAAAACTAAAGCTAATGTTACAGATTTAATTTTTGAATTAAATAAATTGTATGTTTCTACCGATAATGGTGAAATTTGTGTGTATGGAATTCCATCAAAAAAATTATTAAAAACATATATTTTCCCTAATATTAAAGATTTTATTGGCGATATTATTGCTCCAAAAATATACGATATAGATAAAATAAAAGCAAAGAATATCATAATATCAGTTTCGCAAGGAAAACACGGTTTTAGTAATGTTTATATTACTAAAAATGGGGAATCTAATCTTATTATTTCTGATATTAAAAATAAACTGATGATTAAAAAAGTTAAGTTTATTTCTGAAAATAATATTCTTTTAGGTTTGTTAAGTAACGAAATTGTACTTTACGATATTAGAAATAAGAAAGAAATATACCGTAAGCAAATTAGTGCTTATACATTTTCTGATATTGTTTTAAACAAAGCTAAAACAAAGCTGGTTACTGCCGACGAAAGTGGTATTATTCATATTATTGATGTTAAAACAGGTAAATCAATAAAAGAATTATCAGGAAATAATGTAGATAATATTTATCAAATAGATTTTAAGAGAAATATTATTGTTTGTGGTGGGCAGGATAGACGATTTTCTGTGTATAATATAAGTACAAAAAAATCGTACTACTTGAATAGCAGTTTTTTAATTTATAGTGTTGGACTTAGTCCGAGTGGTAAATATGCCGGTTTTTATTGTAACGAAGATAACGATGTACAAATAATTAATACATCAACTAAATCAATAATATCAACTTTAAAAGGGCATGAGGCATGCTTAACAAAAATATTATTTATTGCTGATAATAAAATTTTTACAGCAGCACAAGAAAATATAATTTATTATTGGGAAATTTGAATATATGTTTAAATATAAACTTAAAACTTTAAATTAATGAATATATCAGGAATATTAGTGCAAACAAAGCCGGAAAATGTTGAAAGCCTTGTTGTTGCAATTAAACAAAACAATTGTTGCGAATATCATTTACATGATGAAAAGGGTAGAATAGTGGTAACTATTGAGGGGGAAAATACCGAAGAGGAAATTAATAAATTAAAGTATTTAAAAACTTTAGAAAATGTTATTGCTGCCGATATGATGTACGCTTATAGCGAAGATGAGTTGGAGAAAATTCGAGGTGAACTTGATGCTAATAATGATTTGCCTACATGGCTTAACGACCCTGATGCAAAAATAGAAGATATTAAATATAATGGTGATTTAACTAAAAAAATGTTGTAAATAATTATTATCATAATTAAGTAATTGTTCACTTAATTATGTAAACTTGAATTTAAAAATTGATAAATAAACTTTTTAAAAATTGAAAAAATGAGAAATCTTTTTACTTTTATTATTGCATTGTTTAGTATAACTGCAATGTATGCACAGTTTACCTTAAATGGTGAAATCAGACCGAGAACAGAATTTTTGCATGGCTATAAAGCTCCAACAATGCAAAATACCACGGCAACAATATTAACAAGTCAAAGAACAAGGCTTGGTTTTGGATATGTTGCCGATAGGTTTGATGTAGGAATTCAAATACAAGACGTAAGAGCTTGGGGTGCTGAAAAACAATTGGTTGTTGACGATGGTTTTCATACAACAATTCATCAGGCATGGGCAAAAATTAAATTTAACAAAAATTTGGCATTAAAAGTAGGTCGTCAAGAATTAGTTTATGATGATTCTCGTATTCTTGGTAATGTAGGTTGGGCTCAGCAAGCACGTAGTCATGATTTAGCATTGTTAACTTACGAAAAGAAAGATGCTTTTAAATTACACTTTGGTTTTGCATTAAACTCAATGCAAGCTCATTATTATCCTATTGCTGGGAATTATAAATCGATGCATTATTTATGGTTTAATAAAGCATTTGGCGACCATTATAAGCTAAGTGTTTTAATATTAAATAATGGTGTTCAAGATACTGTTATAAATGGTGCTGATGTAGGAAAAGATGCTACAACTTTTTCGCAAATTGTTGGGCAACGTTCGGTTATTAATGTTGGTAAATTAACTGCCGGAATAAATTTATATTATCAAGCCGGTTATGATAAAGGAGTTTATAATAATGATGCCGGTGATACACTTCAGAGAAAAGTAGGTGGATATAATATTGGCATTGATTTAAAATTTAAGATTAATGATAATTTCAGTGTAGGTGGTGGATTTGAAATGCTTTCCGGTAATAGTCAAACAGATACAACAAAGGCTTATGCACAAAAAAATCATGCTTTTACTCCATTGTATGGAACAAATCATAAATTTAACGGTTGGATGGATTATTTTTATGTAGGAAACCATGTTAATAGTGTGGGACTTAACGATTTTTATGTAAATGTAAATTATAAAAAGAATAAAATTTTAACAGGTGCAGCTTTCCACTATTTTATGGCTAATGCTCAAGTTTATGATGCTGTAGCTTCTGCTAAATCAGGTAATATTGAGGCAATGTCTTCTGGTTTAGGTATGGAGTTAGATACTTATTTGGGGTATAAATTAAGTAAAGATGTACTTTTTAAATTTGGTGTTTCAGGAATGTTTGATACAGAAACAATGAGAGTATTAAAAGGTGGCGATTACGGAGCTTCTAACTATTGGGGTTGGGCAATGATTGTTGTTAAACCAACATTTTTTAAGACCGATAAATAATAATATCATTTTTTAATCTATTTGGGTTAAATCCCCCGCCCTTAGGGCGTATTAAATATTGTTTTCCATAATTATACTTCGTTCGCTTGTGGCGAGGATATTCATTTTAGGTTGAGGTAGTCCGTCTTTAAAGAGGCGGGCTATTTTTGTTTTTTATTGATATTGAAAAGTAAAAAAAGCAAAGGCTGCCAAAATATAATGACAGCCTTTTATGTTTCGAAAAAAATAGTACTATTTAGTGGCTAATTTTTTATTGCTAAACTTATTATCAATAACTTTAACAAAAACTCGTCTGTTTTTTGCTCTACCTTCTTCTAATTTGTTGTTGGCAATAGGTTTAGTAAATGAGTAACCGGTGTTATGTAATCTTTTAGCGTCTATCCCAAGTTTAACTAATTTGTTTACTACATATTTAGCTCTCTTTTCTGAAAGTTTTTTATTGTATTCAAACGAGCCGATACTATCTGTATTTCCTGCAATTTCAACAACTAAGTTTTTATACTTTTTTAGCATTTTGTATAAACGCATTGCTTCACTTTCCGATTCTTTTTTTAGTATATATCTGTCAAAATCGAAATATAACTTTTGTGTAATAATTGGTGATGTTGAAACAGTATCAGGTATTCCTATTTTTAGCTGTGCATTAAAGTTATTTACTGTATCTGTCATAGCAATTTCTTTAGTAAATAACAAGTAACCATTCTTTTTTATATCAATAATAAACTTCTTATCCATTGGTAGGTATACAGAATATATACCTTTTTGTTCGTCAGAATTAATTTTTTGAATTATTTGGTTTGTTTCCTTGTCTTTAATTATTATTTGAGCATTGTTAATTATTTGTGATTGCGAATTGGTTATTACTCCGTTAAGAAAGGCTAGTATATTTTTTTGTTTCTTTACTTTTTCTGTTGAAAAATCTATTACAAAAATATCTTTATCGTTAGAGCCATTTTTGTTTGTTGTTGTAAAATAGCCTTTTTTCTTATCAGCAGATAATACAAAGAAAATATCATCGTAAACTGAGTTTATAGGGTAACCTATGTTTTCAGGAGTGTTCCATTCTCCTTTGTTATTTTTTGTAGATTTAAATATATCGTAACCACCCATTGTATTATGCCCTTTTGAACTAAAATATAAAGTTTTTTCATCAGGACTTAAAAAAATTGCATCTTCATCGAATTTAGTGTTTATATTTTCCCCAATATTTATAGCCTTGCCCCATTTTCCGTTATTTTGTAAAGTGCAATAATAAATGTCTTTTCCTCCAATTGAGCTTTTTCTGTCGCTAACAAAAAACATGGTTTTTCCATCGTTAGTTAAACAAACAGACGATTCTGTGCTTTTTGAATTTATTGGTTTTGGTAAAGCTTTTGGCTTGGTCCATTCATTATTTACTAATGTTGATTTGTAAATATCACCATTACGTTTATTACTTCTATATATAAAAAGAGTTTTACCATCAGGCGATAAACCAACATTTGAATCATGTTTCTTCGTATTTACCCTTGTTGTTAGTGGCTTAGGTTTGCTCCATGTTCCATTTACTTTTTTGCTTACATATATGTCTTCATAATATTTGTTATCGAAATAATCTTTTGCTTTACCGGTTGTATTACTTCTTCTTGATGTGAAAAACATTACTGTTTCATCACAATTTACCATAGGGCTGTATTCCGAAAAACGTGTATTTATTTCAGAAATAGGTGTTATTTTGCCATTTATTGGAGTTTTAATCATGTTTTTTGCTAAGATACACTCATTAATATGTTTGTTAGCTAATGCAATTTTTTTAATATTTCTACTATTTTCTTTATAGATATTAAAATTTTTAATTGCTTTATCAAAATTTAAATTATATTGATATGCTTGACCTAAACTAAAATATATATTATTTGTTAAGTTACTGTTTTGATTGTATGATTTTGTTAAATAATCGAGGGCTTTAACTTTTGCATCTGTTTTTAAGTAACATATTCCAATTTTATAACTTATTTTAGCATTATTAGGAAGCATTTTATATGCTTTTATATAATTTTCTAATGCGTGGTAATAATCTTCATCATCAAAATAATCATTCGCATCAATATAAAAATCTTCGGCAATATAATTATCCTTATCTGATATTTGATTTTGTTTATTATTGCTTAACCCTTGGCTAAATAAGTATGTTGTAAACGTAAGTAATAGATAAAATATTAAATGCTTTTTCATTGTTAGTTGTTTTTAGTTGTTGTAGTTATATTATTACCTGTTTTTTTGGTTTTATATAATTTAACTATAATTTATACCAAAAATATAATCTTTTAATATTTTATACTTGATAACAAATACTATAATATATATATGGGTATAAATACTAAGTCTGTTTTTAGTAAATATATAAATGCTTGTTAGTGATGCAGTTATTAGTGTAAATACGTTAAAAATAAATTGGAATGTATTTTTCGATATTGAGACATTTATTTTTGTATAACAATATTTACAGAAATAATTTTTATCAAAAAAATAAAGGAAAAGAAATAATATATCTAGTGAGTTTGGTTTTGAAATTGGTATTAATTTATTTCAGAAGTTTTTATTAGCAACGCTTATTGCAAATGCTCATTATACTTCATTATCTCTTTAGCTTCTTTAATAATTCGTTTAAAATCTTTTTTTCTAATACCAATTTCTTCTAAAACCTGAATGTTTGGCTCTATTTCTCTACACAAAATAATATTTTTTTCAAGTAACTTTTGCTTATGTTTTTTTGTTAATGACGATAAACTTGTAATTGGATGATAACCTGATTGGTCTATCCAATCACGAAGATTACCTTTTTTAGGATAATCCCAGCCAATAAGTGTTAAACCCGAACATTTACCAAAGTCTTCGGCATCGGAAGAAAACCGGGTGTTTGTAATTAGCATTCCTTTAATATTTATGTTTTTATTCTCGGGTAATTTGCCTAAATTATTTCTAATATCGTCGAAACGTGATTTTATATACATAGGTATTTTAACATCGTTCTTTTTTCGGTCTTTATGAAACTTACATTCAATATATATATGTTCCGTTTCATTTTTTGCAATAACATCAACTTCGTGTGTAACACAATTACCCTGAATTATTTTACTAACCTCAACATTGTAATTTTTATTTGAAAATAATCTGCCAACAAATTTCTCGAATGGATAACCCGATGGACCTAAATCTAAGACTGCTTTTTTTAAACGGAAATGTCCTGCTACATTGTGTGATTTTTTGCGTAAAACAGAATATGCTATTTGGTAAATTCTTTTTGTAGTAATTCCATCATACAGTTTTGTAGATATTTCAGCAATAATAGTATTTATTTCACTTTGTTTTGCACCTGAGCGATATAGTGCACTTTTAAGTTTGTTTATATCGAAAAGTACAATTTCACCTGAATTTTTTTTTATTTGAATATTTATATTGTTATTGTCCATACATTTGTCAATTATTTTGAAAATCAAAGATAATTAAACATTAATTAATATATAGAAAAAATAAAATAATAAATTTATACGTGGGGGTATTTATTTTATAATGTGTATTATGTATGTAAAGAAAAAATCTTTGAAAAATGAAAAAAGTAAATTTATTACTTGTTTTGGCATTATTGGCACTTGTGTTTTTTAATTCTTGTAAAAAAGATAATGCAGAAACAGAAAACAGTAAAGATAATATATTGCCAGGTAGTTGGGGCGTTGGAATTCCAGATGCTATTAGTAATGTAGGTGAGACTAAGAATTTAAGCACTACACAGAGTGATACATTAAATGGCAATGCTATTTATGAGCATTTAAGAACTTTTATAGCTGTTGGTGAAGGTGCTTCGGCAATTGTAAATGCTATTATAACGTCAATTTCAGATAATAATATTAACGAACCTATGTCGTTAACATATACAAGCGATGAAGATGGTAGAGCAAAACATTTAGAGGTAATAGAAAATTCGGCTTTTGATGGTAGCACTTGGGAATTTCAATTAACAATTTCTGATGCAGGTTCACAGTCAAATTCTGATGAAGGAAAAGCTTTGCAGGTCTTTTGGAATCAATCGCCAATAAAGGGAATTGCAATTCTTAAACCATATAATATGAACAGAACTAATGATTCTGATATGCCTAATGCAATTTATAAAATTGCGTATAGCGAAGCAGGCGAAAATGGATATAATAAGCAAATGACTGTTGAAATTGCCGATTTACCAAATTTAAGTAATGATATATGGTATATGAATTCATTAAAAATGTTTGCAGGAAAAACCGGAGATATAGTAAATGTGTATGGGAATTCAGACCATCCTAGTGCATATTTCTTTGATAGTACTGCTGTTGGATACGATTGGGCTTTTGTTGCATCGGCTAATGAAATTACAGATATTGCTGTTGCAGAAGTTGGATTACCACGAAATAATTTAAATATAACTGATAGAGCAGAATTGTTAGAAACAAATTCGATACATACTGTATTTAACGACCAAATTGTTGCTTTAGGATATGCTCAGCAAGATGTAGATAACTATTTATTTAACACTGCAGCTCCCGGTTATTTTAATCATAATGGATTTATTCAAGGAGGTGAAGCTCCAACAGGAGACTTTAGCCCACTAGAGAATAATATTAATGCTTTAATTCCATATAATCCAACTAATGTAAGAGATTTAACAATAAGTTTTAAATAATACAAAAAAATAAGGTTAGTAATAGTTAAAGAAGTCGCTTCAAGTTTTGGAGTGGCTTTTTTTATATATCAAAATCAATTCCAATCTTTTTCATTAAAAGGGTAGCATTAAAACTGTTACAAATGCCTTTTTTTAGTTTGTAATCGAAAAATAGTTCATCATTTCTTACATTTACATCAAAATTAAAATTTCTAATTTGTTGCGGAAATTGTTTAATCATATCGGCAATACTAAGGTCGTGAGTTGCTACAATACCAACAGCATTATATTTTAAAAATTGTTTAATAATAGCCACACTTCCTAAATTTCGGTCAGTAGTGTTTGTGCCACGTAAAAGCTCATCTAATAGTAAAAGGCAGTTGTTATCTGTTTTTATAATGTTTAAAATGTCTTTTATTCGTTTAAGTTCTGCATAAAACGATGAGGTATTTTCTTCAAGTGAATCATGAATTCTGAAATATGTAAGTATTCTTATCTCTGATAACTTTAAGCTTTTTGCATTTACAGGAGCTCCTGCATAAGCCAAAATCATATTTACAGCAACGGTTCGTAAAAATGTACTTTTTCCTGCCATATTTGAGCCCGTTATAATATCAGCTTTTGATTTGCCTGAAATACTGTAACTATTTGTTACGCTTGTTTCATTTGGTATTAAAGGGTGTGCAAGTTCTTCACCATCAATAAGAAAATTTGCATTAATAATTTCAGGAAAGATCCAATTATTATTGTTAAAATATAAAATACTTAACGACAACAAAGCATCAAACTTACCAATTATCTCGAGCCATTTATTAATATGTTTTTTATTCTCGATAAACCATTTTTCAGCACTAACCGACATATGAATATCACTCATAAAAATTGGCACAATTAACAGACGGTAAAATATATTTGTTCTATTATCAAACCGTTTAGAGATAAATGCTATTTTCTTAAATTCCTTTTCAGGATTGTATTTGCTAATTAGTTCTGCCTTTAATTTGGTAGCTAAATCTGATTTAAAATTTTCATTATTAATTAAACTTACAAGTTTTGAAAAGCGTTTAAAAATATCGGATTGTTTGCCTAAATGATTATCAATTTTATTTACTTTTATTTGTAGGCTTGTTAATGCAATAAAATTTGCTGAAACAAATATAAATGTAAGCACCCAAATAAGTGGGTATATGTACCCAATAGTAAAACTCAGAATTATAATTATTGGCGAAATCCACGAATAAATTACAAGTGCATTTTTGGTTACAAAATAAGGTTCAAAGTTTTCAATCCAGTCTTTTAAATTATTTGTGTTTTTGTTTGTTTTGCTTTTTGAATAAAAAAAAGTTCGCAAAAATTCATTTTTAAAATTATTCTTTTCGGCAAGTTCTTTTACTGTATTTTGCCTTTCTGAAATATCAATTTTATTGGAGCTTTGCTTTAGCCATTTTGCTAAAATACTGCTTCCTTTTTGTGTTACAGTTCTGTTTATTAAATTATACAGACTAAATTTACCAAAAATATCTAAATCAGATGTGTATAAGTGTTTGTGGTTGATATATTGTGAGCCGTCGCCAAAAATATTTTCTGATTTAATATCACGAATTTCATTTTTGTAAATATCAATAAGCTGAACAAGTTTATTAAGTTCTTCTTCTTTTTTGTTATGATATTTAACCAAAAAACTAAACAATACTATAAATATTGGTAGTAAAATGAAACCGATTAAAAAGAAATAATTAAATAAGTATATATTTATAATAGTTAAAACTATAAAAACAATTAAACGTGTTATAGAATAAATGTTATTTTTCTTTTTTGCGTTTCCTTTTTCGAGATTTAATTCTGCAATTTTATTTTCGTAGTATTTAGTGTTTTGCATATATTTTTTATTATGGGCTAAAGTATTAGTTTTGTTTTAACTTGACAAATGATTATTATTGTCCGTCTTTAACTTCTAATTTATTTTTTTCGAAGTATTTACCCATTATTATTCCTAAAATTACAAAAATAGGTATCGATAAAAATATACGAAGTAATGAAAATTGAATACCTAAAAATCCTATTTCGAAGCTTAGCATTGGTATTTTTGCTATTGAGGCTGCACTTAAATAAATAAAAATATTGCTTGCCGAAGTTCCTTTTTTCCATAGTATGTATGCAACAGGGAATGCGGCATATAACGGACCTGCTTGTAAAAAAGCTAATAGCATTACAAGTAATATACCTTTAATTCCGGAAGCTTTTCCAATATGTTTTTGTACTTTTTCTTTCGATACCCACACATCAAACAAGCCAACTAAAATAAACATTACCGGTAATGCTATAATCATTTCTTTTAGAAACGACCAAAAATTATTCTTAAATATTTGTACACCCGGTTGATATTTATAAACAAAAGAAAAACAAACAAATAAAATAAATAATGTTATTATTGGAATTGCAAATTTGTATTTTTTTATCGCCGTTTTCATAATTATATTATTTGATATATAAATACCATTGAAAAGCCTACTATTAGAGCTCCTGCAAAAGCCAATAAATTTCTTAATATAGCTGTTTTTAATCCAAAATATTTTGCCTCTAAGGGTATTGTTAATATTCCTACCATTTTTAAAGTGGTAATAAATACTGATATAACAGCATAGCTAATACCTTTAGAGAGTAAAATGCTTGAAAGTGGGTATGCTATAAAACCCGGTATTATTGATATTGCTCCAATTAATGCGGCCGAAACATAAGCCATTAAACCTGCATTTGTACCAAGATGTTTAATTATTACTTCATCGGATACTAAATATAATACAACACTAACTAAAATTATTACAGACAATAATGTCGGTAGAATTTTTAGAAACATCATAGTACCTTTTTTAATAGCTTTAAAGGTTTTTCTTTTATTGAAAATAAAAGAAATTATTGTTAGTATTATTGTTAAAATTATTATTGCTACCATTATATACAAAATATTTGCATCATTATGCAAATGTATATTGATTTATAGTTAATCGCAAATCTACGATTAATATTTTTGGAAGTCACCTATATTTAAAAAAGTTATAAACTTAAAGCTAACTATGTCAGATAGTATCAAATTTATTACAATAAATTATCGTTATTTTAATCTGTTTGGGTTTAATTCCCGTCCCTTGGGACGTATAAAAGAATAGTATTCCAAAACGATACCTCGTCCGCTTGCGGCGAGGAGATTCATTTAGGTATCTAATAATTTTTCTAAATAATCAACGCCATAATTAAATAATTTATTATTGTTATCCTTTACAGTATGTTCTATATTAAATATTTGCAAGTCAGTTTTTACAGGCAGTAACGATATAATTTCATTCATTACATCATTGTAATCGCTTAGTTTGTTTAATCCAAATTTTGCATTAATTGCAATTAATTGTTCAAGTGTAGTTTGTTCAATTTTACAATTTATACCGGCATTAAATTGTTGAATTATTTTTTGTGTATTTGTGAAACTACCATTGTTTTCTATAGTGAAACTTGCTGGTAAAATTAAATCAGCTTTTTCTGCTGTTTTGGTCATAAAACTATCTTGCACAACAAGAAAATCTACATCAAACCATTTATTTGTTTTTTCAGGTATTAGTGCTGTACCTACAGGGTCTTCACCAAAAATAAATATATTCTTAAACTTACCTGTCTCAATAGCTTCAAACGGTTTTATTTTTGCAGTGTTTGGTAATTTGGAAATATTCCATGTTTGCTTAACTTTTTCGGCAAATTCTGTATTTTCAAATTTTTGCATTCCAACACTGTGTTTCGGACAAATTCCCATATCGGTTAAACCGTGCGAATTATTTTTTTCTTTTATTGCAACAATTCCGTTTGCAGTTTTACCTAATTTACCTGTTATAATTGCTAGGTTATATAATTCAAAACTTGTATTTGCTGAGATTTCCTCTTCATTAAAGAGCAATATTGCATTTATCTCATTGTTATATTGTTTTGTAAATTCAATAATATCGTTAGGGCAATAAATACCTGATTTATGTACTAAATTGGAATACTCTTCGGATAGAAGTTTTTGTTTATATTCTTCAAATCCTGTAGTGCGGTCATTAATAAATAAATTGTTTTGTAAATTATGCGATAAAATATAATGATTTACAGCTTTAATGAAGTAATAGAATGAATCAATTTCTATAATATAATCAGCTCTTAATTTAGCTTTTTCGTTAATATTTGTAGTTATTAACTGTACAGGAATATTTAGCCGTTTGCGTGCATTGTTTATAAAAAATGATGAAACGCCTTTAAATTTATTACCAAAATAGTAGATTTTACTTGCATTTTTAAGTTCATCAAACTTGGCATTTGCAGTATTATTAAAATGATAACCTATACCACGCCCCATATAATGAAAGCTTGATATGTTGTTGGTTTTAGCACCTGCACGGGCTAATTTTTGTGCCAAGTAAAGCTCTTCGTTACTCATTCTTGCACCGGCAAAAAACATATTTTCATCAGGTTTAACCGAGCTTATTTTTTCTTTAATAATATTGTATGCTTGATTAAACGATATTTGTTTCCACTGTCCATTTTCTTTTAAAAGCGGTTTTGTAATTCTGTTAGGATTATTAATATATTGATAACCGAATTTTCCTTTTTTACATATCAAATCATTGTTAACAAGCCCATTGCTTGAACTAACTTTCATTACATATCCATTACGATGATTTATTTCTATTTCGCAACCTACTGAGCAGTAATTACATATTGTTTTAGCTTTATCTAATTTTAATGGTCCAGGTTTAAATTTATAATTTTCGGTAATTGCACCGGTTGGGCAAGTTTCAATACATAAACCGCAACTTACACAATTTGTGTTGTTTAAGCTACTGCCCATAGCAGGTGCAACATAAGTTTCAAATCCTCGATTTACAAGTCCAAGAGCATTTGCACCAACTACTTCATCGCACATTCTAATACAGCGAGAGCATAAAATACATTTATTATTATCAATTTCTATATATTCGTGCGAAAAATCTATTTTATATTCTTTAAACTCGCCTTCATACACTTCCTGTTGGGCTCCGTAAGTTGTACTGTGTTCTTTCAGTTCACAATCAAAATACTCAACACAGCCACATTCGATACATCGTTGAGCCTCTTTTATTGCAATATTTTCGTTTGCATAACCAAGTTCAACTTCATTGAAATTCATTCTAAGTTCTGTGTCTAAAACGGGCATTTCTTCGCGTAATTGTCGGGCATATTTTCCTACATATTCTTCGCGAGATTGTTTCTTAAAATTGTCTTTTTTACTTAAAAATTCTTTTTGCTTTGGCTTAATTTCTTCACCCGCCAAATATTGTTTAACCGAATGTACTGCTATATTTGCTTGAGCAATAGCTTCAATTAGTGTTGCCGCACCTGTTACTCCATCGCCGGCTGCAAAAACTGAAGGAATACCTGTTTGTAAGGTTTTAGGATTTGCATCAATATCGCCCCATTTATTTATTTTTAACTCGCCTTTATCGGTGTACTTGTTAATATCATTAATAAAATTAACATTTGTTTTTTGACCAATTGCGGCTAAAATATAATCTGCTTTAAGTTCAAATTCACTATCCTCAATAGGCATTGGTCTTCTTCGTCCTGAAGAGTCAGGCTCACCAAGTTTCATTTTAATTAAAGTTATCGATTTTAACTTTCCATTTTCATCTTTGTTTACTTTAGTAGGGTTTGTTAAAATCATATACTCAACGCCCTCTAATTTACTTTCGTGAATTTCAATTGGATTTGCAGGCATTTCTTTTTCGGTACGGCGATAAACAATAACTGTACGTTTTGCACCAAGACGCTGCGATGTTCTTATGCAATCCATTGCGGTATTTCCTCCACCAACAACTAGAACTGTTTTGCCTGAAAAATCAGGTTTTTTACCTGTCATTTCCATTTGGTTGAGAAACTCAACACCGGCGTAAACTCCTTCGGCATTTTCGCCATCAACACCAAGTAAAGTCCCTTTTTGAGAGCCAATAGTTAGAATTGTTGCATCGTAATTTTCTTTAATTTTTTTATATGATAAGTTTTCTCCAAAATTTTTGTTATAAAAAATATTTACTCCAAGTTCAGTTATTGTTTCAACTTCTTTATCGAGCAAATCGTTAGGTAGCCTATATTCAGGAATACCGTAACGTAACCAACCACCTGCGTATTTTTTTGCTTCGTAAATATCAACCTGATGTCCTTCTTGTTGAAGATAATAAGCTGATGTTAAACCTCCGGGACCAGCACCAATAACAGCAACTTTTTTACCTGTACTTTGTTTTACTTCTGGTTTATAATGATTTGTTGCTAAATCGTAATCAGAGGCAAAACGCTTTAAATAATCTATTCCTACAGGTGCATTTTCGTTTAATAAATTTCTTCTACACGCATCTTCGCAAGGGCGAACACACACACGGCCACATATTGCGGGTAATGGGTTTACTTCTTTTATTAATTTAACGGCTTCGGAATACATTCCTTTATCAATAAGCGAAATATAGCCTTGAACATCGACACCTGCCGGGCAAGTTTCTTTACACGGAGCCGCACAATCAGCATAATGATTGCTTAAAAGCAAATCAAGAGCAGTTTTTCGTGCTTTGTAAATATCTTTACTATCGGTAATAATTTCCATTCCATCGGTAACTTTTGTTGAGCAAGATGGCTGATTAGCTTTTATTCCTTCAATTTTTACAACACATACATAGCACGATGAATATGGCTCAAGGCGTGGGTCGTGGCATAGAGTTGGTATGTGTATCCCTTCGCGTTTTGCAACATCTAAAATTGTATCACCTTCGTTGGCTTGAATATATTTATTATTTATTTTTATTTTCATTTTGATCTTTTTCTATTGTTAAACTGTTCTATTGTTGATGTGCTTAATAATATTTTTTAGTATAAAAAATTTTACTTTTATTTATATACTTAAATTCAGTTTATCTAAAGTTATAGCGTTAAAGTTACATTTTGTAAAACATATACCGCAATGAATACAATCTGCTTGACGTATAAAATGTACTTCTTTTTTTGAGCCATCGATAGCATCAACCGGACAGCCGATTGCACAAAGTGTACAACCTGTACAGTTATTTGGGTCAACTTCAAAAGTAATTAATGGTTTGCAATTTAACGATGGGCACCGTTTTTTAACAATATGAGCTTCAAACTCGAAACGAAAATATTTTATAGCTGTTAAAACCGGATTTGGTGCAGTTTGTCCTAATCCACAAAGTGAATTATTTTTAATTTGTTCACCAAGCTCTTCGAGTCGTTCAATATCGCCATCTTTACCTTTGCCCTCAACAATTCGGTTTAATATTTCCAGCATACGTTTAGTACCAACACGGCAAAATGTACATTTGCCACAACTTTCTTCGGCTGTAAAGTTTAAGAAAAAACGAGCCATATCTACCATACAAGTAGTTTCGTCCATAACAACCATTCCGCCGGACCCCATAATTGCTCCGGTTGCATTAACACTATCGTAATCTACCGGCGTATCTATTAAACTTTCAGGAATACAGCCTCCTGAAGGTCCCCCAAGTTGAACAGCTTTAAATTTTTTACCCTTAGGAATCCCTCCGCCAAGTTTAAAAATTATATCACGAATTGATATTCCCATTGGTACTTCAACCAAGCCTCCATGATTTATTTTACCTGTTAATGCAAAGACTTTGGTTCCTGTAGATTTTTCGGTTCCATATTTTGAAAATTCTTTTGCTCCGTTTGCTAAAATCCAAGAAATATTTGCAAGGGTTTCTACATTATTTATGTTTGTTGGCTTTTTCCATAATCCGGAAACGGCAGGAAAAGGAGGCCGTTTACGAGGCATTCCTCGTTCTCCTTCAACCGATGCTATAAGAGCGGTTTCTTCACCACAAACAAATGCTCCTGCTCCTTCTTTTACGTATATATTGAGGTTGAAACCATTAATACCCATTATATTATCGCCTAAATAGCCTTTTTCTTTTGCTTGTTTTATTGCAATATTTAATCGTTGAATTGCAAGAGGGTATTCTGCTCTACAGTATATTACGCCTTGATTTGCACCAATAGCATAAGCTCCAATTAACATTCCTTCTAATACAGAGTGAGGGTCGCCTTCAAGTAACGACCTATCCATAAAAGCACCAGGGTCGCCTTCGTCGGCATTACAAATAATAAATTTTTCTTCACTTTTACTTTTGTTTGCAAATTGCCATTTTAAACCTGTTGGGAATCCTCCACCACCACGACCTCTAATGCCTGAGTCTAATATTTCTTTTATTACACTTTCTTGCGATAATTTTTCGCTTGCAATTTTATTTATTGCCGAATAACCACCTCGTTCAATGTATTCATTAATTCTTTCAGGATTAATATAACCACAATTTCGAAGAGCAATTTTTACTTGTCCGTTTAGAAAGTCTTTTTCGCTTGTTTCAAATTTATCGGTTTTTACTACCCATTCTTTTATTATTTCGTTGTTATTTATGTGGCGTTCAATAATTTCAGTAGCTCGTTTTTCGTCAACATTGCCATAGATATACGAGCCTTTTTCATCAATAATTTCAACTAGAGGCTCTTTGTAACACATGCCAATACATGATGTTTTATCAAGAATAAATTTTTTATCTTTAATTATATTTAGAGTGTTGTAAGTTTTTTTTGCTCCGGCAGCTATTCCACAACTACCAAGTCCCACTATTACTTTTTTTGTTATCATTTTGCTGTTTGTTCTTTACGTTTTATTTGCTTTATTACTTTTGTAGCCGCTTTGCCGTCTAGGTTTCCATAAGTTTCATCTCCAATCATAATTACCGGAGCTAAAGAGCAACACCCTAAACATGCAACACTCTCTAATGTGAACAGCATATCTTCGGTTGATTCGCCGTCTTTAATATTTAAAACTTCTTCTAAAGCTTGGGTTAAAATGGGTGCATCTTGTACGTGGCAAGCAGTTCCATGACAAACTTTTACAATATGTTTTCCTACCGGTTTTAACCTAAACTGCGAATAAAATGTAGCAACTCCGTAAATATCGCTTAAAGCGGTTCCTGTCTCTTTACTTATAAGATAAAATGCTTCTTTAGGTATATATCCAAAAATTGTTTGAGTACCCTGCAGTAAAGGTATTAAGTTTCCTCGCTTGCCTTTGTATTTTTCAATAAGCTTGCTAACAGAGCTTAAATCAATATGTTCTGTTTGAGCTGTATCTTCGATGTTTTCAACTATTCTGCCTACTCTCATATTTATGTAATTTTGCTACTAATTTCTATGTTTTTTTACATTTTTTTTATGATAAATATCACAAAAAAGTACTTATTAAGATAAAAAGATATAAATATAGTTAAATTTGTTGGGCTTAAAAAAATTTGTATGTTTATATTGCTTGTAATGAGATATGAAAGCGGGAATATTTAATCTGTTTGGGTTAAATTACCTGCCTATTAGGTTGTATTAACCCGCATTATTCATATAATTCAATAATATTACGTATAATCTGTTTATAGACAGTCGTTTATCACAAAACCCAAAACACCCAAATTTGGGTGATTATATTTTTCAATATA
>CAMZKE010000022.1 GCA_947311115.1 uncultured Bacteroidales bacterium
ATATTTAAAATAATTTAATATGAAGAACCCGTAGGGTTCATATATTTATAGAAATAAAATAACAATAATTTTGACCCCGTAGGGTGTCAAATAAAATTAAAATAAACAAAATAAATAAAAGTGGATTTTGAACATATACTAAACGAATTAAACGATTCGCAAAAACAGGCAGTAGCAAATTACCAAGGACCAAGCCTAATAATTGCAGGAGCCGGTTCAGGTAAAACAAAAGTATTAACAGTACGTATTGCGTATTTAATCGCAAATGGTGTACAGCCGTGGCAAATTTTAGCACTAACTTTCACTAATAAAGCAGCACGCGAAATGCGCGAACGTATCGGGAATTTAATTGGAGACCAACAAGCCCGATATTTAAATATGGGAACATTTCATTCAATTTTTGCCAAAATTTTACGAATGGAAGCCGATAAAATTGGGCATACTTCAAATTATACAATTTACGATTCGTCCGATTCAAAAAGTTTAATTCGTAAAATTATAAAAGACTTGCATTTAGACCCAGATTCATACAAACAAGGAGCCGTATTAGGGCGTATATCAAAAGCAAAAAACAACTTAGTTACAGCAAAAGCCTATGCTAATAATGATAAATTAAAGCAATTCGATAGAGAAACACGAATGCCCGATATATATCGTATATATCAAGAATACTCAAAGCGCTGCAAACAATCTGACGCAATGGATTTTGACGATTTATTGTTAAATATAAATATACTTTTTCGCGATAATCCTGATGTCGCATCACATTATCAAAACAGATTCAAATATATTTTGGTAGATGAGTATCAAGATACAAATTTATCGCAATATATAATTGTAAAAAAATTATCTGAATTGCATCAAAATATAACTGTTGTAGGCGACGATGCACAAAGTATTTATTCGTTTAGAGGTGCCAAAATTGAAAATATATTAAATTTTCGTAACGATTATAAAGACTATAAACTATTTAAATTAGAGCGAAATTATAGGTCAACAAAAAATATTGTAAACGCTGCAAATAGTTTAATTGCTAAAAATAAAAATCAGATACAAAAAAAAATATACTCTGAAAAAGATTCTGGTAATAAAATAAAAATATTACGAGCCAATACCGATATTGAGGAAGGTTATAATGTTGTATCTCATATATTTGATTTGTCTTATGGCGAAAATTATAAGTATTCTGATTTTGCTATTTTGTACCGTACAAATTCTCAATCGCGAATTTTTGAAGAAGCATTGCGCAAGCGAAATATTCCATACAAACTTTATGGAGGAACATCGTTTTATCAACGAAAGGAAATAAAAGATTTACTCTCTTATTTGCGAGTTGTGGTAAACCCAAACGATAGCGAGGCAATAAAGCGAATAATAAATTATCCGAAACGAGGAATTGGTGCAACAACTGTCGATAAGTTAGAAACAGCAGCAGCTTCGCAAGCTAGTAGTTTGTGGAGTATACTTTTAAATTTACATAATTTTAGCAGCTCATTTAATGCAGGAACTCAAAAAAAATTAATGGGTTTTGTGCGTTTTATTCAAGAAAAAATGACTGAATTAGGAAATCTGAATGCTTACGATTTAGCTCAAAAAATTGCACAAGATTCAGGAATTTTAAAAGATTTATTTTTAGACAAATCGCCGGAAGGAGTTAGTCGTTACGAAAATATTAAAGAACTTTTAAATGGAATAAACGAATTTATTGAAACAGAAAAAGAACAAGACCCTGATGCAGAAGTTGGATTGCCAAAATATTTAGAAAATGTAGCACTTTTAACCGATATGGATGCAAAAGACGATGATATACCAAAAATATCGTTAATGACAGTACACGCATCAAAAGGCTTGGAATATAAAAATGTATTTATTGTAGGCGTAGAGCAAAATTTATTCCCATCGCAAATGTCGTCAGGCTCTGAAAAAGAAATAGAGGAGGAGCGTAGATTGTTTTATGTTGCAATTACTCGTGCCGAACATAATGCAATAATATCTTACGCTATGAGCCGCAGAAAGTGGGGCAATTTTAATATGTGTAACCCAAGTAGATTTATTTCAGAAATAAATCCTGAGTTTTTAGATATGCCGAGTAATTTTAATCTAATACAAAAATCAGCAAATCAAGAGTCTATTTTTGAGAGTTTTAACGAAAAACCAAAAGGATTTTCGAATTTCAACAAAAAAAGTACTAACTTTGGAAAATTCAAAAGTACAAAAACAAGTTCGTTCAAAAATTTTAAGCCGGATAATGCTCAAAATATTACATTAGGAATGACTGTTGAACACGCACGTTTTGGACTTGGTAAAGTTATTGCTTTAGAAGCAGAATGGCCGGAAACAAAAGCCGAGATTGATTTTAAAACATCTGGCAAACGCCAACTTTTACTAAAATTTGCGAAATTAAAAATTGTAGAATAAAATATACAAGTTATATAGTTTAGGTTTTTTATCAGCTTAAACTAAAAACTAAAAAATAATATGGATTATAACACTTCAAGAGAACCTATACTTTTGCCTGAGTATGGTAGAAATGTAAAAAAAATGGTTGATTTTTTATTAACTATTACAGATAGAGATGAACGTACAGAGCAAGCAAAATCGGTAATTAAAGTAATGTCGCAGGTACTTCCTGCATACAGAGATAACGACGAATATCAAGAAAATTTATGGAGCCATTTGTTTTTAATGGCTGATTATAAATTAGATGTTGACTGTCCGTACGAAATCGAACCACAGAAAAAAACCGATGATGTAAAACCAAAAAAATTGGAATACACTCAGTTAAATCGAACTTTAACTGCTTATGGTAAGCTAATTGAGCAATTAATTAGCGAAACAATTATGTACGAAGGTGAAGATAAATATTATGCAGTATTAAATATAGCAAATCAAATGAAGAAAATTTATTTGATGTGGAATAGAGAAGCTATTTCGGATATTATTATTATTAAAGATTTAATTCGTTTATCTAACGGAAAGTTAGTATTGCCTGATGATACAAGGCTAACTACAGTAAAAGATTTACCCAACCAACGTCAGAATAATCAAAAATCTAAGCAAAATAATCAACGAAAGAATAATAACAGAAACAATAATCAAAAAAGAACTAACAATAATCAAAATCGTCAAAATAATAATCAGAGCAGACAAAATAGCAATAATAATAACAGAAATAACAATAGCAATCAGCGAATGAAATTTGCTTAAGTAACATATCAATAAAATGAGTACATTTAAAGTAAAAGGCGGTACAAAATTACAAGGAACAATTGAACCACAAGGAGCAAAAAACGAAGCATTACAAGTTATTAGTGCTGTTTTATTAACTCCTGAGAAAGTTATTATTTCAAATATTCCGGAAATACGAGATGTCGTTAAACTTATTGATTTATTGAAATTTATAGGCGTAAAAGTTGAGAAACTAAAACACGGAAAATTTTCTTTTCATGCAGACAAAATTGATTTAAATATATTAGAAACAGAAGAATTTGCTAAGCTTGGTGGTGGATTACGTGGTTCTATAATGATAGTTGGTCCTCTATTAAGCCGTTTTGGAAAAGCCTTTATTTCAAAACCCGGTGGTGATAAAATTGGTCGTCGCAGGTTAGATACTCACTTTTTTGGTTTTCAAAAACTTGGTGCAAATTTCGATTACGAGACAAAAAAAGGGCTTTTTAAAGTATGGGCTGACCGTTTACAAGGCGAATATATGCTTTTAGATGAAGCATCAGTTACAGGTACAGCAAATATCGTAATGGCAGCAAGTCTTGCAAAAGGCAAAACCACAATTTATAATGCTGCTTGCGAACCTTATGTACAACAATTATGCAAAATGCTTAATGCGATGGGTGCAAATATTACAGGTATTGGATCCAATCTTTTGCATATTGATGGCGTTGAACAACTTGGGGGTTGCGAACATCGTATTTTGCCTGATATGATTGAAGTTGGTAGCTTTATTGGTTTAGCCGCAATGACAAAATCGGAAATTACCATAAAAAATGTTGCTTACAACGAATTAGGTATAATACCTGAACAATTTAAACGTCTTGGTATAAAATTAGAACGTATTGGTGATGATATTCATATTCCCGCACAAGAAAATTATGAGATAGAAAGTTTTATTGATGGTAGTATTATGACAATTGCAGATGCTATTTGGCCTGGGCTTACTCCTGATTTACTTTCGGTTTTTTTAGTTGTTGCTACTCAAGCTAAAGGAAGCGTTCTTATACATCAAAAAATGTTTGAAAGTCGATTGTTTTTTGTAGATAAACTTATTGATATGGGAGCACAAATTATTCTTTGCGACCCTCACCGTGCTAATGTAATAGGGCTTGATAATAAAATAAAATTACGTGCTACAACAATGACTTCTCCTGATATTCGGGCAGGTGTAGCCTTGCTTATAGCTGCACTTTCTGCCGAAGGCACAAGTACAATTCATAATATTGAGCAAATAGACCGTGGTTACGAAAAAATTGATGAAAGACTTAATGCTCTTGGTGCCAATATTGAACGTGTAGAGGGTAATTAATGTAATCCTAAATTATACCAAATTAACACCAAAATACACTATATAAATCATTTCTTATTTTCCTATATTTATAACGTACTTTGATATCAAGTTGGTGTTAGTATTATTTGTGTATATTGGCCAAAAAATATTTTTTTAAAGATTTTTTAACCGTAGTGGCATATGTGGAGCATAATTTTATAAATTATTTGATGATTAGCAGATAATGAAGTTTTGAAAAAGCAAACATAATCCGCATTATTCATACGTTTTTAATTTTCTTAGACAAGGCATCGAACCATGCTGCTGTATATGAATACTGCAAATGGTTTGCAACGATGTATAAGGAAAAGAAAAATGTATATTGAAAAATATAACCACCCAAATTTGGGTGATTTGGGTTTTGTGATAACAAACTGTTTATAAACAGATTATACGTAATATTATTGAATTCTATGAATAATGCGGGATAAGCAGAGCTAAAATTAAAAATAACTACATTTTATATATTGTAAATTTAATATTGTAGCCTTTTTAATTTTATTTTTTATCTTTGTTTGATTTCAAAAAAAATAATAAAATTTGGATATAGCAAGCGAAATAAGGGAGAGTTTTAAGCAAGGAAGCTCGTTAACAAAGTTGATTTACATTAATTTAGCTGTGTTTTTAGCAGTAAATATTTTTAATATTATTTTATTATTATTCCCTATAAATTTTTCACTTATAAAGCTACTTGCCGTGCCGGCTAGCCTTGAGGCTCTTATTTTTAAACCTTGGACAATTATTACTTATATGTTTTTACACGAAGGGTTTATACACTTACTTTTTAATATGTTAGTGCTTTTCTGGTTTGGTAAACTATTTTTAGAATATCTTAATCAGAAACAACTACTAAGTGTATATTTTCTTGGTGGTATTTCCGGTGCAATAATGTTTATATTATTTTACAATATATTCCCTTCTTTTGCAGTTTACCGATATGTCTCTATAGCACTAGGTGCATCGGCATCGGTAATGGCAGTAGTTTTTGCAATATCGTTTTATATTCCCAACCGTGAGTTACATTTAATGTTTATAGGTCCGGTAAAAATAAAATATATTGCCTATGCTTATTTATTTTTAGATGTGATAAGTATTGCAGGGAATGGAGGAACGATTGGGTCAAATGCAGGTGGTCATATTGCTCATTTAGGAGGAGCTTTATTTGGCTATTTTTATATTTTGCAATTACATAAAGGCAGAAATATTGCAAAAGGTTTCGATAAGTTTGCTGATAGTGTTTTTACAATGTTTAACCGAAAAACACCTAAGTCAAAAATGAAAGTTAAATATAGAACTTCTTCAACATATACTCATTCGCAAGAAATGGAATATAATGCTAGAAAAGCAGCAAATCAAGAGGATATAAACATGATTTTAGAGAAAATATCTAAATCAGGATACGATAGTTTAACAAGTAAAGAGAAGGAAAAACTTTTTAAGGCAAGCAAATAAAAAAAATGTGAAAACAATAATTAAAAACCTACTATTTATTGTAAATGTAGTAATTGGATTTTTTCTAATTATTTCAACTATAGCAGTATATTTAAATCCCAACAATTTCCCTTATTTTGCTTTACTTGGCATCTCCTTTCCTATTTTTTTAATATTAATCACTTTATTACTTTTTTATTGGACTTTCAGAAAAAAGAAAAAGTTTATTTTATTTAATATTACTGTTTTATTAGTTACATCGCCATTTATTACAGATTTTATTCAAATTAATTTGAGTAAAAACGATACAACTAACACGATAAAATTTATGACATTTAATGTTCGTCAGTTCGATTATTATAATTGGAGAGAGAATGTTAAATTACGCGATAAATACTTTGAGTATATACAGAGTGAAAAGCCAGATATTGTTTGTTTTCAAGAATTTTTTAGTAGCGAAAGTGATAATTTACGAAATATTGAATTACTCACTAAAGAAGTGTTAAAAACAGAAAATATGCACTTTTATCCTACTCATACATTGTACAAAGATAGGCTTTACGGAATTACTACATTCTCTAAATATCCTATTATTAATAAAGGAGAGATTACTTTTGAAGGATCGAGCAATCTTTGTATTTATACTGATATAATAATTAATAATGATACTGTTAGGGTATACAATAATCACCTGCAATCAATAAAATTTCAGCCAGAAGATTATCAGTTTATTGATAGTTTAAAATTAGAAATTGATAGTACAAAAATAGGTGAAGCAAAAGGAATAGTACGAAAGCTTTTAACAGGTTTTGAAATCCGTGCTAATCAGGCAGATGTGATATCAGAACATATTGCAAATTGTAGGTATAAGACCATAGTTTGTGGCGATTTTAATGATACCCCAATTTCTTATACATATCATAAAATGCTTGGTAATTTAAACGATTCGTTTATTGAATCAGGTAATGGAATTGGAAATACATATAACGGTTCTTTCCCATCGTTCAGAATAGATTATATATTTTATGATGACAATTTTGAGTGTAAAAAATATATATCTCCTCATGTTGATTTATCCGATCATTTTCCCGTAATATCTTATCTTAAAATAAAATAATGCTATATACCGATATAAAAGATAAAAAACATAGAATATTTCTTGATAAAATTAATAAACGAGTTGGCAAAGCAATAAATCATTATAAATTAATTGAAGAAAACGACATTGTACTTGTAGCTCTGTCAGGTGGCAAAGACAGTATGGTAATGCTTGATACCTTATCGTGGCGTTTAAAAAAGTTACCTGTAAAATACAAATTAATTGCAGTTCACGTTAAATTAGCAGGTTTATCGTATCAAATAAATGAAAAAGAATTGCAAGAATTTTGCGATTTACGAAATGTAAAGTTGATAATTAAAACCGAAGAGGTTGATATTACAAAGAGCAATAAAACCCCTTGCTTTATTTGTTCGCACACTCGCCGAAAAATTCTTTTTACACTTGCCGATGAAATGAAATGCACAAAATTGGCTTTCGGGCATCACAAAGATGATGCAGTAGAAACCTTATTAATGAATATGTTATATCATTCAAATATAAGTTCTATTCCTGCAAAAGTTAAAATGTTTAACGGTAAATTTGAAATTATTCGCCCGTTAATAAATATTAGAGACAACGAAACTAAACGATATTCTGAGATTCTAAAATATGCAAAAATGAAAAAGCTTTGTTACTACGAAGATGTTACAAAGCGAAACTCTGTTGCAAAACTCATGAAAGATATCGAAGCACTTTATCCGCAAGGAATAAATAGTATGTTTAAAGCTATGAGTAATATTGATAGCGATTATTTGCCTTAATGTTCATATTGTTGGTTATAGTTTTTAACTCAAGTTTTGCACCTAATATAATTAATATACTGAAGTTTCGTACTTGTAGTTAATGTACTTTATATTAGTGATTTTATTAAGTCTTTACTGTGGCTTTGTATAAGGTTCCAAAATGCCAATAATTTGCATTATATGTCTTCAAGCCATACAGGCTTTTACTTTTACAGTAGCTGAAAAGTAAACAAAAAGCCAATGCTGATAATAAATTTGCTAAAAACTAAATAATTAAACTATATAACATAAATATTTATATATAATTAGACGCAGATTTTATATGATTTTTATGATAATTGTTTTGTTTAAACAGCATATAATACAAACTTAAGTACGGGCGTTGAGCGAACGGCGTCAGTCGAAGCGTATAAGCCGAGAATGAAAAACCGTACAGCAT
>CAMZKE010000023.1 GCA_947311115.1 uncultured Bacteroidales bacterium
AATCAATAAAAACGTTATAGTTTTATACTCTAAAATTTATTTAGGACAGTATTGATGTTTTAAGTATATATTTGATATTTATTAAGAAATCATATTCTTGCCAAAGCCAAAAATATGGCATGTAAAACTATAGTTAAAACTATCCAAATATTTTGTGCTTTTTGCCCTTTAACATTAAAAAATTTATATTTTATCGATGATGAATGACACGAAGAAACACAATCACCACAATAAGTACACGACAAGCCCGGTTTACCTGCTTTTATATCTTCAGGGTTAAGGGCATCGTATTTACAAGTTGGTGTGCATTGCATACATAATGTGCATGCACTTTGTTCAATATACATTCTAAACGGATTTATATATTTTACATATTGTAAAACTGTACCTATAGGACAAAAAGTTGTACAATGATACATCATTTTTTTCTTACGAGAATAGAACAAAATAACAAATATACCGGCAACCCCAAACGATGCAGCACTAATAGAAGTCCACAAATAACTTAAATTTAATACTCTAAGTAAAACTGCTACGCTAATTACAATTATTAAAAAAGTACTTTTTAATAATGCTTTATTTTTTACTTTTTGAGGTTTACCCAAACCTGAGCTTGCTTGTAAATCTAATGCACCAAAATAACATAACTGACTACACCATGCCGGACCTGATAATATTACTGTACTCAAAAAAAGTATTGGCATAAACCCAAACTGCAGTGTATAAATAGAGCTTCCTATTATTAATGCAGGTATTGGTAAATGAAACGAATGTTTCATTAAAAACATATCGAAACCTAGCAAAGCTAAAATTAATTGAGAAAAAAACACAACTGAAAAAATTGTCCATGTTAGTTTTCTCCATTTAGCAGTATTACGTGTAGTTATCATTTTATGAATAACATAAGCTGCATAAACTGATATTAACGCTATTTCTATCCAACCACCAATATTTGGTAAAAACCTTTCGCCTAAAAGCATTGGCTTTACCCCGTCAAGACGTACTTTTATATTTATCATTCCTAAAACAAAAGCAACTATCGACGCTCCAATTATCGAATTTTTATATTTTTTTATCATTACAGATGCAAAATTACAGATATATTATAAAGATTAGTTATAATTGTATTCTAAATTAGCTTTTTTATGAAAAGTTTGACTACACGATTAACTAATAAGTTAAATATTGAGTTTCCGTTGATAATTGCTCCAATGTATATGGTTTCTTATAAAACTATGGCTATTGAAGCTATAAAGCAAGGTTGTATTGGTAGTTTAGCAAGTTTAAATTATAAAAACACCAGTGATTTAGAAAACGATATTATAGAACTAAATAAAGTTAAAGATAGATATAACGGAACTTATGCTGTTAATTTATTAATTGTTGGGAACAATAACTACAAAGAACATTTAGATATAGTCGTAAAACACAAAGTCCCTCTTATTATTACGTCGCTAGGAAGCCCAAAAGAAGTTGTTAAACGTGTACACAAATATGATGGAATTGTTTTAGCTGATATTGTTAATCAACACTTCGCAAAAAAAGCATTTAAGGTTAATGTAGATGGTGTAATAGCTGTAGGTCATGGTGCCGGCGGTCATGCAGGTAACAATAATTTGTTAACACTTATTCCCATTTTACGAAAACAATATCCTGAGAAAATAATATTATCTGCCGGTGGAATAGCAACCGGACAAGCTATTGCCGCTACTATTGTTTTAGGTAGTGATGGCGTTTCAATAGGGACACCATTTATTAATTGCAAAGAATCGCCTGTAAGTCAAGAGTATAAACAAGCCGTAATAAATGCCAATATTGATGATATTGTTCTATCTAAAGCATTGACAGGCACACCTGCTACAGTTATTAATTGCGAAGAGCTTTCATTACTTGAAAAAAAACTTTCAGGTAAAAATATTAGTATGCAAGATGGTATGAAAACATTATCATCTAACGATTATAAGAAAATTTTTATGGCCGGACAATCTGTTGGTGCTATAAATTCTATAGAATCAGTAAAAAATATTATTGATGAGTTTAAAACAAAAACTATAAACACATTAAAAAACTATTAAACATCTTGCAAAGTTAGTAAACACTAACTATATTTGCAGACATAAAAAAAATTAAATGCTTACAGAACGTCAACAAGAAATAATAGACAAATCAATTAATATTATTGCCACAAAAGGAATACAAGGTTTAACCATTAAAAACTTATCGAAAGAAATAGGTGTTTCTGAACCTGCAATATACAGGCATTTTGAGAGCAAAACTGATATTTTATTAGCAATATTATCAAATTTTCAAGAAATGTCTTCGTTTATGAATGAAGCACTTAATGATATTGATTATACAGCAATTGGTAAAATAGAGTTTATGTTTTCTAAAATTATTGAAATTTTTGCTGTTGAACCATCGCATATTTCTGTAGTTTTTTCCGAAGAAATTTTTAAAAATGAAAAAATTCTAAAAGAAAAAATTGTTGATTTAATGAATCAAAAAGAAAAAGCAATTGAAGATATTATATTAGAAGGTCAACAAAAAGGAGAAGTAAGAACTGATATTGATAATAAAACTCTTGCTTTAATTATTATTGGTGCTTTACGTTTTAGAGTAAAACAATGGGATTTACGAGACCAACATACTAATTTAGAAACAGAAGGCAAAAAATTAATTGAAGGACTTAAAAAAATATTAGATAAATAATTATTAACTGTTATAATAGCAGTTTTTATTTTAAAAAATTTGTTAGTTAATATTAACTATTTTAAATAAATAACATATGAAAACTAAATGGATTATAATGCTAATGTTTGGAGTATTTATTTTATCGATGACTCCAAAAAAATCTACTGCTTGTGAAATTGAAATTACGGTTGTAAAAGGAAAAAAAGAAAGCTATCAAGTTGGTGACACATTGGTTTTGCAAGTGTTTGTAAAATTAACACATCGCTCATGCCCTGTAAAAATGAAGGAAACCAAATTTAACATGAAAGGTTTAAAGGTTATTAAATCAACACCATGGAAACAACTTTCTGCTATGGAATACAAACGTAAACTTATGGTAGTAGTTAAAGAAACAAAAAATGGTAAACTCAACTTAACAGCAATAAGAGAATGCGATAAAGATGGAGGTTTTGGTTCAATAAAACTTGATGTTACCCAATAAACTATCACTATTATGAAGATACATTTTAAGTATATAATTTTAATTCTGTTTATTTCTTTATTTTCAAATATTTATTCTCAAAACGATAAGTTTAATGAATTTGATGAAAATAAAACAGAGCTAAATAACGATAAATCAGCAAATTCAAAAGATGAGTTTTCTGATGATGAATTCTCTGATAATTCTTCCTCAATTTCGGAAGATGACGAATTTAACGAAAATAACGATGAGTTTGCTTCAGAGGATACAGACGAATTTTCAGAGTTTTCTGACAATGAAGAAATTGTAGAAACACCTCATAAAACTAATTGGAACCGTTTTAATTGGGCAATAGGAATTCTATTTGCGACATTTATAGCAGGTATTTTTGTTCGCCATGAGAAAACAAGAAAACTACGCCCACTATTTTTATTAGCTGCAGTTGTTATTCTTGGCTTTTATCGTGGAGGACCGGGGATTATTTCAAGTTTTCAAAACGATGTTTTATTATTAATTGGAGCAAGTTGGAAATGGACAGCAGGTGTATTATTTGTGGGCGTTTTAATACTAACATATTTTCAAGGAAAAGTGTTTTGTGGCTGGATTTGTTATCTTGGTGCTATACAGGAATTTTTATATATAGGTAAAATAAAAATTTTACAAACAGCAAAAGCTCAAAAAATAATGCGTATAATACGTTATATATTACTTGTTGCAATACTTATTCAATTAATTATTACACAAAGTATTGAATGGAGTAAAATAGGACCTTTTAAAGTTATATTTAATTTATATTCACCTAATATAACAGGTTATATACTTTTAGGAATACTTCTTATAAGCTCATTGTTTATTCATCGACCTTTTTGTAAAACGGTATGCCCTGCTGGTTTAATTTTTGGATGGATTACAAAAATACCCGGAGCGTCTGTTTTAGGTATAACTAACTCATGTGCAGGTTGTAAAACATGTAATACATCATGCCAAATAAATGCAATTACACGCGAAAATAATTTATCAGAACTAGACAATCAAGAATGTATTATGTGTGGCGAATGTATGAGCGATTGTAAAATAAAAAGCATACAACCGTTTAGAAAAAATAATGAACATAAAGGTCAAATTATTTTAAAAGGAATTAAAAAGATTAAAGTTTAATACAGTTTAAAAAGTCATAATTATGAAAACAAAAAGTTTATTAATCGTTTTAGTAATATTTTTCGTAAATATTTACACCGCTTCGGCTCAAATGGATTGCCGTAGTATGTTAGGGGCACATTTAACGCCTTTTAAAAAAGATGGCACAATTCTTTGGGCTGTTGAAGGAACAATGGCTCCCGGACTTATGACAAGTCCATACGATAGTTTAAATAACACAAAACTCAATGGAGGCATGCTACTTGCAGGACTAGATTTTGGCTTTATGCATAACAAAAGTCATATTTACCTTGAGGGTGGCTACAAAAATTGGCAAAACTCAGAGTTTGTTGATACATCAAATTTTACAGATAGCAAACACTTTGGTATGAGACAAGCTTTTTACAGTTACAATAACAACAATACAAGTATAAAGCTAGGTTTACACGAGACTCGTTTAGGCGATTTTTTTCTTATAGATGAGCGAATACTTGGAGCTAGTGTTGACCAAGAGATAGGTGCCTTTACTATAAATGCTCGCGTAGGAACAGTAAATAAAAGTTTCGCTCGTATGGGTAAATTTTGTTCTAACCGACATTTGTATTCTTTAGTTCATGATTTTACAGAAAAAATAGGAGAAAAAGTTGGTGAAACTAATTTAGCGGGTTTTGTTATTAATTGGAATCCTCATTATAAAAAAGCGGAAGTAATCAAAGAAGGTTCTGATGAGTTTTCTGATAATAATGACGAGTTTTCATCTGATGATGAATTTACAAACTCTAACGATGATTTTCACGAAAACCATGACTTTAACGAGTTTGGTAATTCTGATGATTTTTCGAATCAAGAAGTTTCAGAAAAAAAACAACAAATAAAGATAAATAATGTAGGTATTATTTTTTACGATGAGTTTGGTTCAGAAGAATATATTCCCAATAATAAATTTTATACAGGTGTATTAGTAGATTTTGATTTACCGTTTGGTTTTATTATGCAAACAGGTGGTATTTATCAGAATATGAAAAGCAACAATAATATTGTATATATTGCAAAACTTGCAAAAAGCAAAACATGGAACAACGCTTCAATGACAAAAATTTCAGGAGCATATATTGGTAAATACAATATTGATGAAAATGCTGTTTTTCAACCTCTTTTTAGTAACCTGTTTATTGGTGAAATTATGCGAATGGATGCTACTGAATTTCCTCTTTGGCAAGCTATGATTAAACATCGTTTTCCGGGAAAATTAAAATTCCATGTTGCTTTAAAAGCTGTTGGGCAAATTGAAGATGCTAAAACAAACGAACAAGATATTGAATTTGGGCTTTTAGCCTTTAAAAATCATCTTAAATTAACACTTATTGGAAGCAGAGTAGAGACATTAGCTTTACCCAACGAATTTTATATGGCAAGAGTTGAGTTAAGATTAGCATTTTAGATGAACCGATTTTTATATATCATATCAATTCTAATAATATTTAATTTTAAAACATCATATTCTCAACGAACTGAGAACGCAATTTATTTTTGTGATAAAAAATCGAGAATAGTTTTAGAAATTGAGAATGATATGTTATTTAATACCGATAGTTATTATACATCTGGTCAGGCTCTGTCGTATACTAATAAAAATTTCAAAAAAACACCTACCCAATTATTATTAAATCTTATAATAAAAAAAGATGTTGATATAACAGGTATTGGATTTCAACAAAGAATATATACACCATACTCTATAGAGCAACCTAATTTAATAGATAACGATAGACCTTATTCAGCATATATATTACTCACAAATTATTCAGTATTTATAAATGTTAAACACAAAATAATATTATCGAACGAACTAGGGATTGGGGTTATGGGACCAGCTGCTCTTGGTGAACAATCTCAAAGTTTTATTCATAAGCTTATAGATAGTCCGGCTCCAATTGGTTGGGAAAACCAACTTAATAATGCCTTTTTAATAGATTATACTTTTAGACTTGAAAAAAGTTTTTTTAATGGTTTTGTTGCAGAACATTTCATTCCATATCTAGAAACAAGAATAGGAACTTTAACAGATAATGTTAAATTAGGAATGAAATTAAGATTTGGTAATAAAAATAAATCGGTGCTTGACCATGCTAATAAAAGAAGTATTGAAAGAAAATTATCATGGGAATGGATACTTGGAGCTAATTTAAAAGGTGTTTTTTATGATGCAACTCTTGAAGGAGGGTTATTTAATAAAGACGAAAGCTTACCATTGCCTAAACAGGATATTATTGAACAACAATACCAACTTCGAATGGGAATTAATATATATTATAAATGTTTTAGTTTTAGATACATGATAAACTATAATTCAAAGAACTTTGCTAATTCTATAACTCATAAATATGGAAGTGCAAATTTCGGATTCGCTTTTTAGCTATGTAATGTTTGTTTTTTAAAGCTTAATATATGTTAAAATATAAAATATATTTGCAAAGTTAGTGAATACTAACTAACTTTGCGTAATCATTTAAAAATAAAAAGTAATGGGAAATTTTTTAAATAAACTACTGAATTACAAATGGCTAAGTATGGTAATTATACTTGCTATTTCTGCGTATTTTGTATTCGAGATGAAAGAGAATACAGCAATGGAAACCAATTTAGATAAATATATGCCCCAAGACCATCCTGCATTTATTTATAGCGACAAGGCAGAATCTTGGTTCAATATTCAAGATGGTATTATAATAGCAATAGAAAATAAAAAAGGCATATATAACACCGAAACTTTAGACACACTAAAGCAACTAACCAAGCGTTTTCAGAAATTCGATGAAATAGAAAAAGACGATGTAACTTCGCTTTACACAGCCGATAATATTGTTGGTTCCGAAGGCGGTATGGACGTAAAACGCTTTTTTAAGCGAGTTCCAAAATCGGAAGAAAAGCTAAAAGAATTGCAAGAAAAAGTTCGTAAAAACGAAATGATTTTTGGCCGGTTGGTATCCGAAAACGAGCAAGTAACAGTAATAATTGCTGAAATTGGCAAAGATGTATTTACACCCGAATTTTACGAAGAAATTTTATCATCGGCTAAATTATCGGAAACCGACGATATTAAAATTCATGTGGCAGGCCGCCCAATTGTAGAGGGCGAAATGGCTTTATTAGGTCCTGCAGATATGAAAAAAATGATACCAATTGTAATTCTTGTAATTGTGCTTGTGCTATTTTTCACCTTACGCAGCGTAAAAGGCACACTTATTACTATGGGCGTCGTTTTCCTTTCAACCATTTGGGCATTTGGCCTAATGGCTACCGTAGGAATACCTATTTATGCCGTATCAACAATGATACCTGTAATGCTTATTGCTATTGGGGTTGCCGATGGTATTCATTTGTATTCGCACCTGCACACTTTTGTAGATCATAACCCCACTGCGAGCAAATTAGAAGCAACAAAAGACATGCTTAAACACTTATGGAAACCGGTAGTAATGACATCGGTTACAACTGCAGTTGGATTTATTTCCTTGCTTACATCAGAAGTATATCCTGTAAAATATTTCGGTATTTTCACTGCCTTCGGCGTGATGATGGCTATGGTATTCTCTCTTGTGTTTTTACCTGCCGGAATTATGATTTTTGGGCTTCCAAAAGCTAAAAAAATAAATATTGATGAGGATAAAGACGGGCATTCGCATTCTAAACTTGCTAATAATTTTGCTAGCTGGGTCATAAAAAACAAATACGTTTCTATACTTGGTTCTGCAGCAATTATTGTATTGTCAATTATTGGAATGCAAAAGATGTGGATTAATTCGAGTTTCCTCGATAAATTTGAAAAAGATAGTGATATAGTTCTTACAGATAAATTTATTAACGAAAACTTTGGCGGAACAAGTTCACTTAATCTGATTCTTGACGCCGAAGGTAAAAAAGATGTCTTTAAAGAACCAAAAGTTCTCAAATTAGTCGATAAAATGCAAAAAGATGTTGATAATCAATTAGCTGTTGTTGGAAATACATTTTCACTTACCGATTATATTAATCGAATGAACAAAGTTATGAATGCTGACAAAGAAGAGTTTAATTGTATCCCTGACAGTAAAAATATGATTGCGCAATATTTATTGCTTTACGAAATGTCAGGCGACCCCGAGAATTTAAATAAAGTAGTAGATTACGATTACGAGAAATTAAATGTAACCTTTCAACTTAAAAAAGACGATTCAAAGGCTATTAACTCAGCACTTGATATTATTCATTCTTACCAAGACGATTTTAAAAAATTAGGAATAAGTTTAAACTACGCAGGCAGTGGATACAAAGGCTTGGTTTTTACCGATTTAATTCTTGAAGGACAAATTAAGAGCTTAATTTTAAGCTTGTTAATTATTATAATATTGATTTCAGCAATGTTTAAAAATATTAAAATTGGTTTAATTGCATCTGTTCCAATTATTCTTACAGCAGGAATTAGTTTTGGAATAATGGGATTTTTAAATATTCCTTTAAGCACTACAACAGCTCTGCTTTCTAGTATTGCTATCGGTATTGGGATAGATTACGCAGTGCATTTCTTAGAACAATACAGAAATAATTCTAAATTATCTGACAATAAACTGCAAGTTGCACAATTAACCATGGCACATTCAGGCAAAGCTATAATTTTTAACGCCATTGTTGTAATAGCAGGCTTCTTAGTATTAATGTTCTCTGTTTTTCCACCTAATAGAGAACTTGGTGCCTTAGTTTCGCTAAATATGTTTACAAGTTTTGTAGGAACACTTACCATTATGTTGGTCTTGCTTTATGTTAGTAATGTCTATTTTAAGAAGAAAAGTAAATAATGGTATAATGATATAATGATACAATGAGAGAATGATATAATGGTATAATAATAAAATGATGTAATGTCTATTTATTTAATAGTATAGAAAGAGATAAAACATGGAAGAAAATATAATTTTAACAAAGAGCTACAATTTTGCTTTGAGAATAATAAAACTTTATAAATATCTGAGTAAAGAAAAAGGAGAATACACTCTTTCAAAGCAAATATTAAGAAGTGGAACTTCAATTGGAGCAAATGCAGAAGAAGCTTCAGGAAGTATTTCCAAGAAGGAATTTAGAGCAAAATATTTTATTTCTTATAAAGAAGCTCGTGAAACACATTATTGGTTAAGACTATTAAGAGACAGTAATTACATAGAAAAGAAATTATCTGAGAGTCTTTTACAAGATGTAGAAGAGATACTAAAAATATTAGGAGCAATTTTAAAAACTGTAAGTAGTAAATAATGATATAATGTGGGAATGATATAATGTGGGAATGATATAATGTGGAAATGATATAATGTGATAATGATATAAAACTAGTAATTAAATAATTAAACAATTAAACCATTAAACAATTAAACAATTAAACAATTAAACAATTAAACCATTGAATAATTAAACCATTAAATAATTAAATAATTAAAAAAAAAGAAAAATGAAAACAGTAAAATTAGTATTAGTAGCTGCCATAGTAGCAGTAATGAGTTTAGGTGCAAATGCACAATTAACCGGACGTGATATTGTTAAAAAAGCGTATAATTTACCATCCGGCGAAGACCAGACATCAGTTTTAACTATGACATTGGTAAACAAATCGGGGCAAACACGAGTACGTAAAATTCAACAATACACAAAAGATTTAGGAACAACAGAGAAAAGTATTATGTTTTTTCTTTCGCCTGCCGATGTTAAAAACACAAGCTTTATGAATTGGTCATACGATGACGATAATAAATCTGATGACCAATGGATTTACTTACCTGCACTTAAAAAAGTAAAACGAATTTCAAGCGATAGTAAAAGCGATTATTTTATGGGTTCCGATTTTACTTATGATGATTTAGGCGATCGTAAATTAGATGCCGATGTACATAAACTGTTAAAAGAAGAAACCGTTGATGGTCATGCTTGTTACGTAGTTGAAAGCGTATCGAAAGACGAAGATTATATGTACAGCAAAACAAAAACTTGGATACGAAAAGACAATTTTGTAGGTATGAAAAAAGAGTTTTATGATGAGGATGAAGAACTATTAAAAATACTTAGTATTAAAAAAGTAGAGAAAATCTCCAGGCTTTGGATTATCACTCATTCCGAAATGAAAAACGTACAAAAAAATCATAAAACGGTAATGCAATTAGGTAGTATAAAAATTAATACAGGCGTCCCTGCTTCTAAATTTACCGACCGTATGATGATGCGAGGAATGTAATATTGTTTACCGTCATTGCGAGAATTTGTTCGAAGCAATCGGTTTGTTTTATCAGATTGCTTCATTATACTCGCAATGACAAATAATATCAAAATTAAAAAAATGAATCACAAAATCTACATATTATTAATAATAAGTTTTACTCTTACTTCTTGTGAGAAATTATTAGATTATTCTCCTTATATAATAGATTTTGACGAAGAAAATACAAATGTAAACAGCAAAAACATTGATAAAATAACTGCATTAAAAAACGATGATAATGTAATAACAATAGCTTTTACAGGAGATACGCACAGAGAATTTGACGAGTTTGGTGAATTTGTAAAAAAAGTGAATAGCTTAAACAATTCGGAAAAGATAGATTTTGTTGTACATGTTGGTGATATTGCAGATTTTGGTTTGCCAAAACAATACGAATGGGGCAATTCGTATTTACGGGAATTAAATATGCCTTACGTTGTTGTAATTGGAAATCATGATTTAGTAGCTAATGGGGGCGATGCTTATAACGAAATGTTTGGCGAATATAACTTTAGTTTCTTATACGATAGTGTCAAGTTTATTTCTCTAAACACCAATAGTTTGGAGTTTGACATGAATGGAAAAGTACCTGATATTAATTGGTTAGATAATCAGTTAAAACCAAATAATAATTTTAAAAAAGCAGTTGTTTTATTTCATGTAGCACCTACTCATGGAGAGTTTGATTCAAATTTAATTGATGATTTTAAAAGAGTAACATCAAAATACAACAATGTGCTATTTATGGTTCATGGACACATGCACGATTATAGTATTTATTACCCTTTTACCGATAGCATACCTTATGTTAATGTGTTTGCAGTAAATCATAACAAATTTAATGTGATTAAAATAAAAGATAATGATTTTGAGGTTGAAACGTATGAGCTTTAAAATATTACTAATGATGATTTTTTTAATTAGTATTTCTGAAAGTTTTTCGCAACTTTCGGAACAATCCGACACATCAAAATTAAAAAAGTTTATACCTGATTATATAAAATTACAATATGCAGGTGGGATAGGCTTTTTATCAACAGGAGTAGGTTATACATTTTTTAAACACAGATTTGATGCAACCATGTTTTATGGATACGTCCCTAAATTTACTGGAATAACCGATTTGCACAGCATAAGTTTACAGCTTACAGCAAAATTATTAAAAATTAAGATTAATGATAATATTGAGGTGTTACCATTAAATTTTGGGTGGTATGCACACCATACTTTTGGACAAGAGTTTTGGATAAAATTACCCGATAAATATACAAAAGGCTATTATTGGTGGTCGCCCGGAAGAAATGCAGGAATATTTATAGGTAACGAAATTAAAACAAAGTTTCTTGCAAATAAAACTCCTGCATCGGGCACATCTTTTTATGTTAGATTAGGTACAAGAGGCTTGTATCTTTCAAGTATTTGGGGAAATTCAACCATCCCTGTTAAAGATATATTAGAATTAGGTTTTGGAATAGCAATTTATAGATAAAAATATTATGGCACTACAAGAAGAGTTAGAATTACAAGGGAATTATTTGTTCAAGTATAGAGGTAGTTTACCAATAGTGATATTAATAATAAGCTTGATTGTATTCATTAGAATGCAATTTTTAATGAAAGAATTAGATTATGTAATTAATTACAATTTAATTGAATTTATAGGGTTGTTTTTCTCTTTTGTTGGTATTGTAATTAGAGCATATACTGTTGGATATTCGGCAAAAAACACATCGGGGAGAAATACGAAAGAACAAGTTGCCGACGAGTTAAATAATACAGGAATATATTCTATGGTTAGACATCCGTTATATGTAGGGAACTTTTTTATGTGGTTAGGCCCGGCAATATTAGTTCAAAATATATTGTTTATAGTAATATTTATTTCCTTATACTGGGTATATTACGAAAGAATAATGTTTGCCGAAGAACAATTCTTAAGAAAAAAATTTGGTAACATTTATCTTAAATGGGCAGAAAAAACGCCAGCATTTATACCATCATTTAAAAATTATATGCCTGCAAAAGAAAAATTTTCTTGGAAAAAGCTTATTAAAAAAGAAAAAAATGGTTTTGCAGCAACATTTCTTATATTCTTTATTTTTAGAATGATTAGAGAATTTATACATAATAAGAGCTTTGGAATTGATACATGGGTTTTTTATGCAATGTTATCAAGCTTAGCATTATACTTAGTGTTAAAAATATTAAAAAAACATACAAATGTTTTCGAAGACGGTAGGTAAATTATAATGAGAAACGAATTTTACATATTATCTTTTATAGTTATTTGTTCAATTTCTGTTAATGCACAAGAATATAAAAAAAACAGAATAGAGAATATTGAATTAACTACTGTTTCTCAGGTAAATCAAGGAGAGAGCTATATAACATTTCCTACAGATATTGGAAATATTGAACCTTTATGGTTTGAGGCTAATATATCTCCTGATTTTTTAATTAGGACAAATAAGAAAGCAAGATTAATAGGAGTTTTAACGGCCCAAATTATTATTAGAATGTACCAAGAAGAATCTTTTCCTGTACGCACGCCAAGTTATATGCCTCAAATAACTGCTTACTATCGTTTAGGCAAATATTCAAATATTAAAACTTATAATTTATTTGCAAAACTTGCACATCATTCAAATGGTCAAGATGATGATTTTTATCTTGAAAATGGAGATATAAATACTAAATCAGGAAACTTTGCTACAAATTATTTTGAGCTTGGTATAATTAAGACGAATTACATTAAACGTTTTAATGCCGTTCAGTTTTTTTCTACATCTTTCGAAGTTCATCCAGAAACATTAAATAATGAAGAATTAATAGGAATATATAGCTTATACAGATGGAATATGATATTTTCTATATTTAAATTCCCTCAAAGACCTTGTTTGAAAAACAAGAAAGCTACTTTTTCTATAAAAGCTAAATCAAACTGGATGTTTGGAGATTATAATAATTTAAATTGGTATTCTTTTGATAGATTGAACTTATCATTTACACTCTTTTATCATCCCAAATTTTTACAAGATATTGGCTTTTTTACTCAAATATATCATGGAATGGACTATTATAACATCTATTTCAATCATCAAATTACAGTTTTGCGATTTGGAATAATGACAGAAAAATTAAATTTTTAAAATAAAATAATATGAGAACAAATGTAATAATTTTTATGTTGCTTATTACAGCAAGCTTTTACACAAAAGCACAAGAAAAGGTTGATATATCAGGTTTTGCAAGAACCTACGAAGGCGTTACCGTTGATAGTGGCAATTTTGCAATTGTACAGCAAACCTTAAATCTAAATTTCGAGAAAAGAGGCGAAAAAGTTGCATTTAAAGCAAACCCAATGCTTTATTTGTATAATGCCGATAGCATAAATTTTACAATGCGAGAAATTTATGCCGATATGTATTTTAAAAATTTTGATTTACGTATAGGAAAGCAACAAATTGTTTGGGGAAAAGCCGATGGAGTGTTTATTACCGATATTGTTTCGCCTCTTAATTTAACCGAGTTTTTATTACCCGATTTCGACGAAATAAGAACCGGTGTAACTGCTCTTAAATTTGATTATTACATAGGTAACAGCACCTTAGAATTAATTGCAATTCCGCAATTTACACCAACAACACGTCCCGATGCTAATTCAATATGGTACATTCAACCTGAGTTTCCTGCACCAACAGCTTTTGATTGGAGCAAAAGCAAAATTAAACCTTCGTTAGAAAACACAGAAGTTTTTGGAAGATGGTCTGCAATGACTTCAAAAGTAGATTTTGACCTTATGGGAGGCTATACTTGGGACGATAATCCTACAATGCATGTGCAAAAAAACTTTGGAATGGACACAACTACAACGCCACCTCATCCTATATTAACAGATTTAACAATTACCCCGGAGCATCACAGGTTAACAGTTGCCGGAGGTTCATTTAGTTCAGAAATTAAAGGCTTTATATTGCGTGGAGAAGCTGCTTATTACAATGGTAAATATTTTCAAACAGAAGACCCAATGGTAGAAGATGCAATTATTAAAAAAGACTACATAAACTATGTTGTAGGTCTCGATTTTAGTATTGGTTCTGTAAAATTAAGCGGACAATTTATTCAAAAATATATTTTAGATTATTCTGATGGAATGATTGATGATGAAATAAATAATATGGCTACAGCTCTTATCCATTACGATATGTTACGCGAAACTTTGCATTTAGAACTATTCTCATATATTGGTTTAACCGGAGAAGATGCACTTATTCGTCCAAAAATCTCTTACGATTTCGATGATAGTTTTAACATTTTGATAGGTGCAAATATTTTTGTTGGCGACCGAGCCGGGCAATTTGGTCAATATCAAGATAATACTATGGCTTATATGAAAATAAAGTATAATTTTTAGATTTAATGATGTAATGTTTTAATGATACAATGTTTTAATGATACAATGTTTTAATGATACAATGTTTTAATGATACAATGTTTTAATGATGTAATGTTTTAATGATGTAATGTTTTAATGATATAATGAAGAAATATGAAGTATATAATAAGTGTAATTTTATTTTTTATTTGTGGTATAACATTTGCTCAACGGGCTGACAATTTAATAGGTAAGTATCATTTACCAAACAAATTAGATGTTGAAATATATAAAGTTGGAAACAAATACAACGGTAAAATAATAGCCTTAAATGGTTTTGAAGGAGGGCAAACAACCGACATCAATAACGATGATAAAGAAAAACAAAATACCCCTTTATTAGGAATGGTTATTATAAAAAATTTAGAGTTTGATAACGAAGATAAAGAATGGATAAATGGTGAAATGTATGGACCGGAAAAAGGAATGTTCTTCAATCTTAAAATTACAAAAATGAGGGAAAAAGAAATAGAAGTTGTTGGCTCAAAATACTTTTTTTGGCATACTTTGGTTTGGAAAAAGTTGTAAATTATTCTAGTTTCGCACATATTTCATATTTGTTAATATTATAAGAATTTGGAGTTCATTTCATAAATTTAAAAACTATTCTATATACTGATTATTTTGGGTGCGAAAGTTCAGTTAGCTTATTTTTAAATGAAACAATTTTACCATCAACATACATAGGTTTACTTGTAATAATATTAGGGATATTTGTTGAGAAATTTAAAAGCTCATCTAAAAATTAATTTTATACCTTTGTAGCATATGAATATTTTAAAAGAACATACACCAAGGTGGGTTATTTTTTTGATTGACTTGTCAATTGTTTTCTTTTCAATACTATTAGCCTTTCTGTTAAGGTTTAATTTTAGTGTGCCTAATAATGAACGAACAGGTTTTATTATAATGATAGTATTTGTTCCTGTAATTAGAGCTATTAGTTTTATTATATCAAAATCGTATGTTGGAATAATTAGATACACCAGTACAAAAGATGCTCAACGTATTTTTATTATTAATACCTTAGTTAGTTTCATAATTGCACTTACAAATATTGGCACATACCTTTTTTACAAAAGTTTTATAGTTCCTTTTTCGATACTAATAATAGAATATTTTGCATCAATTTTTTTAATGATAACATTTAGAATTTTTGTTAAAATAACTTATGCCGAAATGAATAATCCTAGAAAAGAAAAATCTAATATTTTAATATTTGGGATAGGTGAATTAGCTATAATAACAAAAAGAACTATTGAACGCGACTCTGTTTCTAAACAAAATGTTAAAGGTTTTATATGTGACAATCCCAAAAATATAGGACAAAGACTAGAAGGAATTGAAATTCTAGGTATAGAAAATTTAGCATATACAATTGGGCATTATCAGATTACTACAATAATTTTTGCAAAACAAGATATAGTACCAGAAGTTAGAAACGAAATTACAGAAAAGTGTCTGAATTTAGGAGTAGAAATAAAAGCAATACCTGAAGTTAGTAATTGGATAAATGGAGAGTTAAGTATAAACCAGATTAAAAACATTAAAATTGAACAGCTTTTAGAACGCCCTGAAATTAACCTAAGTAAAGATAAAATTAAATCTGAGGTAGAAGGTAAAACTATATTTATAACCGGTGCAGCCGGCTCGATAGGAAGTGAAATTGTACGACAAATTTCAAAATATAAGCCAAAAATAATTGTACTATACGACCAGGCAGAATCGCCAATGTACGATATTGAATTAGAGTTAAGTGACAACTTTAAGTTTACCGACTACAAAATTATTATTGGAGATATTAGAAATATGAAAAGGCTTGAATATATTATTTCAAGATATAAACCAGATACTATTTTCCATGCAGCCGCTTATAAACATGTTCCTATGATGGAGAATAACCCATCTGAAGCTACTAGTACAAATATTATTGGCACAAAAAACTTGGCTGATTTAGCCAATAAATATGGGACAGAACGCTTTGTAATGATTTCTACAGACAAAGCTGTAAACCCTACTAATGTTATGGGTGCAAGCAAACGAACTGCCGAAATTTATGTTCAATCGTTAAACAAAACAAGTAATACAAAATACATAACAACTCGTTTTGGAAATGTGCTTGGAAGTAACGGCTCTGTTATTCCTCGTTTTAGAAAACAAATTGAAGAAGGCGGGCCTATTACTGTAACTCACCCTGATATTACTCGTTTTTTTATGACAATTCCTGAAGCCTGTCAATTAGTTTTAGAGGCAGGCGCTACGGGTAATGGAGGCGAAATTTTTGTTTTTGACATGGGTAAATCGGTTAAAATTGCTGACCTTGCTAAAAAAATGGTAAAATTATCAGGTTTAAGTTTAGGTTCTGATATTGAAATAAAATATACAGGTTTACGTCCCGGCGAAAAACTTTATGAGGAACTACTTAATAGTGCTGAAAACACAATAACTACTCATCATAAAAAAATAATGAAAGCAAAAGTGCGTGAATATGAATACGATACTATTTATTTACAAATTGAAGAGCTTACAAAACTTGCAAATGAGTTTGACAACTATGCAATTGTGAAGAAAATTAAAGAAATTGTACCTGAATTTATTAGTAATAACTCAGTGTTTGAGAAATTAGATAGGTAGAGTATAGACTTGAGATGTGAGACTTGAGATATGAGACTTGAGACTTTAGATTTGAGACAAATAAAACTAAATAAATATATAAATACGTTATGGAAATAAATATAACCTCTTTTAAATTTAATCACTCTACTCCTATTCAAATTAGATTTAACGACATTGACCTTGCTAATCATGTAAACAATGCTGTTTATCAATACTATTACGATTACGGTAAGCTTCAATTTTTCGATAAAACATTTGAAAATATTATTGATTGGACAAAATCGGGCTTTGTACTTTTAAATGTTAATATTGATTATATTTCGCCTATATATTTGCTTGATAATATTATTGTAGAAACCCGAATTGATGAAGTAAAAAACAAAAGTATTGTTATTCAACAAGTAATTAGATTAGCTGATACAAAAGGCGAATTTGGGGTTAAATCTGTTGCAAAATCTGTTATGGTAGCCTACAATTTTATTAGCAAAGAAAGTATAGAAATACCTGATGAATGGCGTAATAAAATGGAATTAGTTTAAATCTAATTCTGAAATAGAATTCACAGGTAAATCACAAGTATTATTTTTACATTTATAAAGTTTTAATTCAGTGCTAAATCTTCCAATAGTTACAGGCAACTTACTATTTTTTGTAGCTTTTGCTAATATTACATTTGGTAAATATTGCTTGTTTAATTTATTTAAAACCTCATCGGAGTTATTTCCTGTAACAACTATTTCGTAAAATGGCTGAACATTCCATAAATATAATTGTAACCAATTTGAATAATATACAGGATTAGCTAACATTTTATTTTCAATTCCTTGTAGCATTTTCTCCGATTTTACGGCATAGTTGGTATTTCCATAATATTTAGCTAAAACAAATAAGTTTTTAGCCATTACAGAGTTTGATGCAGGTATAACATTATCATCTAACTCTTTCTTTCTTAAAATTATATCATCTTGGTAATCAGGAGTAAAAAAGAAATAGTCACTATTATTATCATAAAAATGTGTAATTGTATATTCCGTTAATTGCTTAGCTTTGAAAATATATTTTTCGTTAAATGTTGTTTGATACATTTTTATTAAAGCCTCAATTAGTATAGCGTAATCATCAAGAAATGCTTGAATACTTTTTGTATTATTTTTATAGTTACGATACAATAATAATTTATCGTCTAACTGATTTTTTAATATAAAATTAAGATTTTTCTCTGCTTTATGCAGAAAATATTTCTCATTAAAAACAGTGTATGCATCTAAGTAACCTATAATCATTAATGCATTCCACGATGTAAGTGTTTTATCATCAAGCCCTGGTTTTTGTCTTTTATTTCTTGCTTCTAAAAGTTTTTCTTTTAACTCTGAAATTTGTTCCGACTCATTTTCATGAGTTGTTGAGAGGATATTATACCCTTCAAAATTTCCTTCTTGAGTTAAATTGTAATAATCAATAATTTTATTAGCATCATCACCTAAGGCTTCTTCAATTTGAGGTATAGACCAAATGTAATATGTGCCTTCTTCACCTTCACTATCGGCATCGTAGGACGAATAAAAGTTATCATTTTCACCACTAAACTCGGTATCAATAAAATTTAGAGTTTCGTAAACTATTCTTTTATAAATTTCTTTACGAGAATATTTATAAGCTTTTGAATATAAGCTAACCAACTGAGCATTATCATATAACATTTTTTCAAAATGCGGAACTAACCATATTTCATCGGTTGAATATCGTGCAAAACCACCTCCAATTTGGTCGTAAATACCTCCCATTGCCATTTTAGCAAGTGTAAGTTCAACAAAATTTGTTAACTCAGAATCATTATAAAATTTACCAATTTGTAGTAATGTTTCATAATTATTTGGCATCGGAAATTTTGGTGCACGATTTAAACCGCCATTCGCATTATCGAAATATTGTTTCCAATTGTTAATTATTTGAGTTATTGTTTCTTTAGAAAAATTTGCTTGCGCATTAAAACTTGTTATTTCTGAGTTAATAATCCCTTTTTTAAGCTCTTTTACATTTCGTTCAAACAAATGCTTTTTCTCGTTATAAGTAAAATTTACCGATTTCAAAACTTCGAGCCATTGTTGAGGACGAAAATATGTACCGCCATAAAATGCATCTCCATTTGGCATTGCAAAACAATTTAATGGCCAGCCTCCGCTTCCGGTAAGTAGTTGCACTGCACTCATATACAAGGCATCAATATCAGGTCGTTCTTCTCTGTCAACTTTTATACATATAAAATGCTTATTCATAAAATCTGCAATTTCTACATTTTCGAACGACTCGTGCTCCATAACATGACACCAATGACAAGCTGAATATCCTATACTTATAAGAAGTGGTTTATTTTCTTTTTGTGCAAGTTCTATAGTTTTTTTACTCCAAGCATGCCAATTTACCGGGTTATGTGCGTGTTGTAATAAATACGGACTTGTTTCATTTATTAAATCGTTTGTATATTTATGTGCCATTTTATTTTTACTTTGTGGTTTACACGAATTTATTACTAAAATTATAATAAATAAGATTATAAAATTCCTCATACGCAAAGTTATATTTATTTAGACAAAATAAAAATAATTTGCACAAAAAAGTAGGCATTATTATGTTGAGCGAAATTTTTAAAAGTATTTAGCCTGGATTATTCATGCTTTTTCCTTTTTCTGAGACGAGGCGACAAACCATGTAGCTGTATATGAATACTGCAAATGGTTTGCAACGAAGTATCAGGAAAA
>CAMZKE010000024.1 GCA_947311115.1 uncultured Bacteroidales bacterium
AAGGGGTTCTTTTTTGAACTTACATAGTTTTTGCTTTGTAAATCAATAAAAACGTTATAGTTTTATACTCTAAAATTTATTTAGGACAGTATTGTTATAACATATATTAATACTCCAATAATTGAAGTTATTATTATTATAGGTAAAAATTGAACAAAAAGGAGCATAATTATTTAAGTTTTACAGCTGTACCAAAAGCTAATATTTCAGCGGCTCCTTGCATTACAGCTGAGGTTGTAAAACGCATTCCAATAATTGCGTCAGCACCTTGTCGTTGTGCATCTTCTATCATTCTTTGTAGCGATTGTTCTCTAGAACTAGCTAATAATTTTGTGTATTCAGAAATTTCACCTCCAACTATATTTTTTAAGCCGGCAAAAATATCACGTCCAATATTTCTTGCTCTTACGCTACTTCCCCTAACTAAACCTAATGTTTCAGCTATTTCTTTGCCTGGTATTGAGTTTGATGTTACTACTATCATAATTAAAAATTTAGAGTTATTGTTGGCATAAAATTAAGATTATTTTATTTGATAAACAACGACTTATTAAAAATAAAGCTTAATTTGATTTTGTTTAGGAGTAATTCCCTAGCCCTTGGCGCTTAAAATAATATTATTCCATAATCATACCTCGTTCACTTACGACTATGAGATTTATTCAATAATATTTTGTATAACTCTTAAAGTATGTGTGTATCTCCCAATTTCCTGATTGTAAATACCTTGATGGTCTATTTTATCAATTCTAACTTTACCTGAAGCATGAATTATTCTATTCTCATCAATAAATATTCCTACATGAATAATATTACCTTCTACATTATCAAAAAAAGCTAAATCGCCAGGTTTTACGTCATGAATAATATTTACAGTATTGCCTGTATTTACTTGTTGCGATGCATCACGAGGGATATTTATATTATTTATTTTGTAAACTATTTGTGAGAAGCCGGAGCAGTCAATACCAAAATTAGTTCTTCCGCCCCACAAGTATGGTGAGTTTAAAAACTGAATAGCCGTACTTATAATGCTTTTTCTTAAATCTTTTGACGAATATTTGCTTATTTGCGTATTTACCGTGTAAGTATTTTCGCCTATTAAAAACGATTTTGTTTTATAATTATATGAAGGAATAGTACTTCCAGCCGAAATTAATATTGGAGCAGTTTCTTTATTTTTATATAAAATAGTAACTATATCTTTTGTAATATGTTTTCGTGATTTGTTTATTAATTTAAAAGTTTTTTCTGATATTTCTGTTGCTAGTTTTATATCAATCCAACCTTCGTAATTATCTAAACTTGTTAAAACTTTATACCAAGCACCTTTTTTTTCAAGAATTTCAAATGTTTCACCAAAAAGTATTTGTGAAACCTGTTCGCTTTGCTCTTTATTTTCAATCCTTAAAGGAACTATACTTAACTCAGTTATACCGTATCTCATATTAAACATTAAAAAAGAGTTAAGAACAAATCTTAACTCTTTTCAAAGATATAAATATTTTTTTAATATTACATTTTTTCTACAACAACAGCACTGGCACCGCCACCTCCATTACATAGAGCTGCTGAACCATATTTGCCATTGTTTTTAGCAAGTACACTAATTAAAGTAACAACTATTCTTGCTCCGGTATTTCCTAAAGGATGACCAAGCGAACAGCCACTACCCCAAATATTAACTTTGTCGTTATCAAGCCCAAGTTCTTCCATTGCAGCTAAGGCAACAACAGCAAATGCTTCGTTTAATTCCCAATAATTAATATCGTCTTTATTTAAACCTGCTTTTGCAAGAGCTTTGTTAACTGCTTTAGCAGGAGCTGTTGTAAACCACTCTGGTTCGTGAGCTGCATCGCCATAACCAATTAATTTAGCTATTGGTTTAATGCCTAATTCTTTTACTTTTTCGCCACTCATTAAAATTAATGCTGATGCACCATCGTTAAGTGTAGAAGCGTTTGCTGCAGTTACAGTTCCATCTTTTTGAAAAACAGGACGTAATGTTGGTATTTTATCAAATCTAACATTTTTATATTCTTCGTCTTCTGAGACTACAACTTCACCTTTTCGTGTCTTTATTGTAACAGGTACAATTTCGTCATTAAAATTACCGGCTTCCCATGCAGCCGCAGCTTTTTTGTATGAGTTTATTGCAACTTCGTCTTGTTGTTCGCGAGTAAAACCTTTTTCTTTAGCACAAAGTTCACCTGCATTTCCCATATGGTAATTATTATAAACGTCCCAAAGACCATCTTTTACCATGCCATCAAGCATTTTTACATCGCCTAATTTTGTGCCATTACGCATATTTGTGTAATGAGGAACCATAGACATATTTTCCATACCACCTGCAACAACTATATCATTATCGCCTGCCTTAATTGTTTGAGCTGCAATAATAATTGATTTCATTGCCGAAGCACATACTTTGTTTACTGTTGTACATGGTACTGTATTTGGAATACCTGCAAATAATGACGCTTGACGTGCAGGTGCTTGACCTTCGCCTGCTTGAAGTACGTTACCCATATATACTTCATCAATAATTTCCGGTTTAATACCTGCTTTTTCAATAGCAGCTTTAATTGCAACAGAACCTAGTGTAGTAGCAGGTACTGTTGATAATGCTCCACCAAAACTTCCTATTGGAGTACGTACAGCCGAAACAATATAAACTTCTTTCATTTTTATATATTTTATTGGTTATTTAAATTTTGCTTGAAAGTATTAATTATTTAGCAAACTTTGAAATTTTGACGGCTATTTTTTTTAACAAAAAAAAGCCACTTGAAAGTGGCTTAATTATGGTGACCGAGCCGAGGTTCGAACTCGGGACCCTCTGCTTAAAAGGCAGATGCTCTACCGACTGAGCTACTCGGTCATCCCTTGCTTTTTGTTAAAGCGTTGCAAAAGTAAAGTATAATTTTAAAATACCAAACTTTTTAAGCTTCTTTTTTGGCGTTTTTTAAAGTTATTTTTTAATGTTTTGATTATTAATACTTTTTGACGATATAGTTTTAATATTTTTTTTAACTTAAATTAAATTATATCTTTCGAATATGATTTTAGTTACAGGAGGTACAGGTATGCTTGGCTCTAATTTGTTGTTAGAGTTATCGAAAAGTAATAATGAGACTATTGCTATTAAGCGTAGCAGCAGCAGTTTACGTGGCGTACAAAAGCTTTTTGCTGATAAAAATTTATCGCAAAATTTCAAAAAAATAAAGTGGGTTGATGCTGATTTGTTAGATTTATATAATTTATCCGGTGTCTTTAAAAAATACGGAATAACAAAAGTTTACCATTGTGCTGCGCAAATTTCATATAAAAAATCAGATAATAAATTACTTTTAGAAAACAATGTAACAAGTACAAAAAATATTGTAAATATATCGTTGCAATATAGTGTACTTAAAATGTGTTATGTAAGTTCAATAGCTACTTTAGGAGCAGGAACTGGTTCTGAAAAAATTACAGAAGAAACCGAATACAATACAGATGGTAACAATTCGGGTTATTCAACAAGTAAATATTATGCTGAACTTGAAGTATGGCGAGGGATAGCAGAAGGTCTAAATGCTGTTATTGTTAATCCTTCGGTTATATTGGGTAGTGGTGATTGGAAAACAGGAAGTTCTTCAATTTTTTCTACTATCTATAAAGGATTAAAATTTTACACAAAAGGAGTTACGGGTTTTGTTGATGTTATTGATGTGGCAAAAATTATGATAATATTAATGGAATCTGAAATATCATCAGAACGATTTATTATTAATTCGGAAAACTTGAGTTATTTTGAACTTTTCAAAAGTATAGCCAATAAATTGAATAAAAAAGCACCTTCTATATATGCAAATAAAAATTTAACTGCTTTTGCTTGGCGTTTAGAGTATTTAAAAAGTATTTTAACCGGTAAGCAACCTGTAATTACATCAAACTCGGCTCGCACTTCTCACAAAGTACTTATTTATTCAAATAAAAAATTATTAGCCCGTATAAATTATTCTTTTATTAAAATTGAAGATAGTATTAAATACTATGCCGAAAAATTTATTACTGATACTAATGCATAATCTTAAAAAATAACTCTTTCCACAAATCTACGGGTTGAAGTGCATTGGCATTAACCCCTTTTATTTTTAAGTCGTATTCGCGAAGTAATGAAAATATTTCTACAATTTTACGAGGGTGATAGTTTCGAGCAGCAGTTTGGTAGTCTTGTACAAAAAATGGGTTTATACCAAGCTTTGATGCTATATTATTTCTTGATTTATCTTTAAGTAAATGATATGTAAAAACTTTCTGAAAAAAACTAAATAAATTACCAATTGCAGGTACAGGGTGGTTAAACCCTTTAGCATTATTGCCTAAGTAAATAGCGGCTTTGTTTGCTTTAAGAATATCTTTTTTTCCTAACATTTTTTGAACCTCAAAAATATTATAGTCTTTGCTTATACCTATATTTTTTTCAACATCGGTGCTTGTAATTGTGTCCGATTTTTTTTCAATGCTGACTTTTAATTTTTCTATTTCTTTTCTAATTTTTGATAAATTACCTCCTAAATACTCGGCAAGTAAATTTACAGCTTTGGGTTCTATTTTTACATTTAGCTCGTTACAAACACCTTCTATTGCTTTAGGTATTTGATTGTCATATAATTTAGTAGTAACCAAAGTTGCTCCAATTTTAGTAGCTATCTTGGCAATTTTTTTTCTTGAATCAAATTTTTTGTATCTATAATTAATTACAAGTAATGTAGAGTTTAAAGGGTTTTCGAAGTATGGTAATAAATCATCAAAATTATCGAGGTCTTGAGCTTCTTTAAGTATAACAACTTGGTTGTTTGCCATCATAGGATAGCGTTTGCAGTAATTTATTATATCATTTGCTTCAACATCTCTACCATAAACAATTGTTTGATTAAACGATTTTTCAGAATCGGTTAGTACGTTTTTTTCTATGTATTCTGTAATAACATCAATATAGTATGTCTCTTCGCCTGATAATAAATAAATTGGCTTGTAAATTTTATTTTTTAAATCTTTTAATATAGCTTCAAAAGTCATAATATAAAATTAAAAAGAGATTCTACATTTTACACCAAAAGCACTTGTAGTATTTGATGTGTTAATAAGCATTGGGTCAAGCCTTAACGATAAATCATCACTAATATCATAATAAAACAAATTTGCATCAACACTTGCATCAACAATATTAGCAATATAGGTTAAAAATATACCTATATAGTTTAGGTTCCTGTTTCGTTCCCAGCGTTTCATTTCAGTTTTTAATTGCTCGTTATCTAGCAACTCGTAATATACAGTACTATTAGGGTCTTGGGTGGTTGTTCCGTCAATTCTATCTTTATATGCATTACGATAAAAAACGTATTCTTTATGATTTTTTTGTGCAAAATATCCAAATGTACCAAGTAATCCATAAATTATTGGAATTTTCCAGTATTTTTTATTGTATGCTTGTCCTAGTCCGGGTACTGCAACCGACATCCAAGTTGCTTTTTTTGCAGAATGTGTGAAAATTATACTTGAAGTATCTTTTTTTGTTTTTTCTGTTTTTGATATATGCAAACTATCATTTTGTGCAAGACTGTATAAAGTAAAGCTCAATATAAATAATATTGAAAATATTTTTTTCATTAATTTTTTGAGACTATAATTTATCAATAATCTCAATTATTCTTTCTAGGTCCTCGGTCGATTTAAAATCGATAACAATTTTTCCTTTTCCGTTATCGTTAATTTTAAAATCAACTTTAGTGTTAAAATGATTTGATAAATGTGTTTCTAATGCTTTATATTCTTTAGGTGCTTTTGTTTTTTTCTTTTTAGGCTTTTCTTGTTTCCCGCCTTCGTTTAATTCGCGAACAACTTCTTCCGTTTTACGAACAGAGAAATTATATTTTAAAATTTGTTCGAAAATCATTAATTGAGTTTCGCTATCATCAATATTTATTATTGCTCGGGCGTGCCCCATTGAAATAGCACGAGTTTTAATGCCTAATTGTATCTCTGGAGGCAACTTTAATAAACGTAAATAATTTGTTACTGTTGAACGTTTTTTTCCAACACGTTCGCTTAGTGTTTCTTGAGTTAATTTGCATTCGGTAATTAATTGCTGAAAACTTAATGCAACCTCAATAGCATCAAGGTCTTCGCGCTGAATATTTTCAACCAAAGCCATTTCCATCATACCTTGGTCGTCGGCAGTACGAACATAGGCAGGTATGGTTTTTAAACCTGCAAGTTTCGATGCTCTATATCTGCGTTCGCCTGATATTAACTGGTATTTATCTTCAACTTTTCTGAGTGTGATAGGTTGAATTATTCCTAATAATTTTATTGATTCAGCCAACTCTTTTAATGCATCTTCATCGAAACTCTTTCGTGGTTGAAAAGGGTTGGTCTCAATTTTTGATAATTTTATTTCTTTAATTAAAGAGCTCGTATTTTCCTGAGTACTATTGTCTTGAATTAATGCTCCAAGTCCTTTTCCTAATCCGGTTTTTTTTGCCATATTTTTTCTTGAAGAAGTTCTTATTTAATTACTCGTTTATCGTTGTTAATTTCAGTCATACCATTTTTTTGCAATATTTCTCTTGCCAAGTTTAAATAATTAACAGCTCCTTTCGAGGCAGCATCATGCTCAATTATTGATACTCCATGACTAGGAGCTTCTGCAAGTTTAACATTTCGCTGAATAATGGTTTCAAAAACCATAGACTCAAAGTGTTTTTTAACTTCGTCAACAACCTGATTGCTTAGGTTTGTTCTAGAATCAAACATGGTTAAAAGAAAGCCTTCTATCTGTAAATCAGGGTTTAAACGCGTCTGTATTATTTTTATTGTATTTAATAGTTTTCCTAAACCTTCAAGTGCATAATACTCGCTTTGCACAGGAATTATTACAGAATCTGATGCAGTTAATGCGTTTACAGTAAGTAAACCTAATGATGGTGAACAATCTAAAAGGATAAAATCGTAATCACCTTTTATTTTGTTAATAACCATTTTCATTAAGTTTTCACGATTTGGTTGATTTAGCATTTCAATTTCAGCACCAACTAAATCAATGTGTGATGGTATAATGTCTAAGTTTTCTACCGATGTATTTAAAATAATATCTTTTGGATTTACTTCATCAATTAAGCATTCGTAAATACTCGTTTTAATATTTTTTAAATCGAAACCGGTACCTGAAGTTGCGTTAGCTTGGGGGTCGGCATCAATTAGTAAAACTTTTTTTTCTAATACAGCCAAGCTCGAAGCTAAATTTATAGCAGTAGTTGTTTTACCAACTCCACCTTTTTGATTTGCAATTGCTATTACTTTTGTCATCTAATAAAATTATTTTAAGGGAAACAAAAATACAATTTTTAAATAATCTTATTGGTGTTATTTTTTAGTTTGATTATAACATTTTCAACCTGTTTTTAACAGGTTATTAACAAAGTATTGTTAGTTTATTGAGTATAAAGATGGTTATTAACAGGCTTTATTTATTATTTACCATTATTCCATATTTATCAATTGAGTTTCTGAGAAAATCCAAATATTCTATTCTTGATATTTCTTTTGCACCAAGAGTAATCATATGTTTAGTTGTGGTTTGCGAATCAATCATTTCTATATTAAGTTTTTCTGCATTTTTACAAAGATAATAAAGAGCAACTTTTGATGTGTCTCTCACATTGCTATACATTGATTCTCCTGAAAATACAGAACCTACTTGCACTCCATAAAGTCCGCCAACTTGTATATTATCTTTATAAACCTCAACTGAGTGAGCAAAACCAAGTTCAAAAAGTTTTATATATGCTTCTTTTATCTCGTTACTTATCCAAGTTCCTAAATCGTCGTTTCTACGAGCAGTTGAGCAATTATTAATTGTTGTTTCAAAATCAGTATCAAATTTAATAATATATCCTTTGTTCCTAATTGTTTGCATTAAGCTTTTTCTTGCAATAAAATCTTTAGGAAAAAGTACCAAACGAGGGTTTGTACTCCACCAAAGTATTGGGTCTTCGGGATTATACCAAGGGAAAATACCATTTGCATAAGCTGTAATTAGTCGGAGAGTTGAAAGGTCGCCCCCAACGGCTAACATACCATCGTCTTCAGCTAAATTAGGGTCAGGAAAATATACTTCGCTTTCAGGTAATTTATATATAGGCATTTTATTTAGTTTTATAGTTGTAAGGTTACAAGTTTTATGGTTGTAAGGTTACAAGTTTTATGGTTGTATGGTTACAAGGTTTTATGGTTGTAAGGTTACAAGGTTTTATGGTTGTAAGGTTACAAATCTCAAGTCTAATATCTCAAGTCTCATGTCTCATATCTCATGTCTAACATCTCATGTCTCAAGTCTATTCCCTACCTAAAAAATTACGAACACTATCAACATTAATTTTTCTATCTTTAAAATACATCTTAGCCTTTTCCTTTTCTTTATCAGAAGCATTAAACGAATTTAAAATATTTATTAAGTGCATGCGCATATGTCCAATTTGGATACCTTTGGTTACAAGCGATTTTACTGCTGCAAAATTATTTGCAAGTCCTGCTGCGGCAAGCACAGTCATTAGCTCTTTAGCTTTAGGATTTCCTAATATTTCTAACGAAAGTTTAGCTAAAGGGTGAAGTTGAGTTAAACCACCAATTGTGCCAATAGAAATAGGTACTTTTAGTATGAATTTGAATTTATTATCTGTAATTTCAACTTTAGTTAAGCTTCTATATCTGCCTGTTCTAGATGCATAAGCGTGCCCTCCGGCTTCTAAAGCTCTAAAATCGTTTCCGGTTGCAAGTGCAACAGAATCGATACCATTAAAAATGCCTTTATTATGTGTTGTTGCACGAAAAGGAGATACATCAGCAATTTTAACAGCTGTTTCAAACTTTTTAGCAAATTTTTCAGGTTCCATTCCAATGTCTAGTTGTTCAAACTCAGAAATTGCGCATTCTGCCCAAGTTTCGATAATACAATCAGGGGTATAATTTGATAGGATTGCCATTATAACTTCGCATTCTTTTTCTTTATCGGTAAAGTTTTCGTTATTACCTATAAATATTTTTAATTCATCAGCGAATTCTTCTAAACAAGAGTTTATGAAATTTGCACCCATACTATCGACAGTCTCAAATGAGACTTGTATTTGGTAGTAATTATTTAACTCATTTGTAAGGTTAATTAATTCAATATTTAAAATTCCACCACCTCGTTTACGCATATTTGAGGTGATATTATTTGTTCGAGTAATCATTCTTTTTTTTAGTTCGGTAAAAACAGAAAGAAATTTTTGGTAGTTACCTTCCCAAATAAAGTGAATATGACCTGTTTTAATTGTAGAAATTATTTTTGTTTTGAAACCTCCGTGTTCAGCCCAAAATTTTGCACTTTTGGCTGCTGCAGCAACTACCGAACTTTCTTCTGTAACCATTGGTACTGCATAGCGTTTGTTATTTATTAAAAAGTTTGGAGCAATACCGTAAGGTAAACCAAAACATGATATTGTGTTTTCGCTAAACTCATCGAAACGTTTTGCGAAAGCCTCATCTTTTATCCAAAAAGATTTAAATATCTGTTCTGATTTTTCAGGATTATTAGTGAACGAAGCTACAAGTTTTAATTTATCTTCTTTTGATAAATGAGAAAAACCTTTTATAATTTCTTTATCCATATTTATCTAACTTTTAATAATGAATTTGCAAGTTCTAATCCTTTAATTTCACTTTTAATATAGGTTTCAAGTTTTTCATAACTTTCTGACGCGTACTTCATCATTATATATGCTTGCCCGTAAACAGCTTTAGCGTTTATTTTATTTATATAATAATATCCGTCAAGGTAGGAATTTACACCACCTGAAATTATTATTTCTTTATCTGTTTTGTATTCGTTAATATAATCAATCATCTCATTAATAGTATGTCCAACATAAGAAAGAGGATTGGTATTTTTGCTTCTTAGCAGTTCTAATTTAGAAAAATTTGTACCGCCAAAAGCAGCAAATTCAATACCTTTTATTGGTAAATTAAGTAATGCTTTTATACTTTCCGGACCAAAACCTTGCCCTACCTCTTTAACAAAAATATTTGTATTTATTTTAGATAAAAGAGCTTCTATAGTTTTTAAAGGTGTGGAACTAAACTTATCGCCTTCTGGCTGAAATGCTTCTTGCAAAGGGTTTATGTGGATAAATAGCCCATCAGCTTTAAGCTTATTTATTAAATCAGACACTTGCGATAAGTTATTTTTTATAATAAGTTTTTCTATTTGCGCAATTCCTAAATTTGCGTAAAAAGGTTGGCTGCCTCCAATAATGTTTCTTAAATCGAAATCAGTAATTCTTTCATTATTATTTAAAATACTTCGGCAAGAGCCAAGAGCCATACCTAAGCCAAATTTATTTGCTGCTTTTGCTAAATTTGTGTTAATATTTTTAGCTTTATCTGTTCCTCCGGTAATACTTGAAATCCATATAGGATAATTCATTTTTTTACCTGCAAATTCAATTTCTTTTATGTTTTTAGCAGAATGGGTTGCAAATAATGGTTCGTAGTAAAAACGTGAATCAATGGAATTTTTGTCTGTTTGAGATTTATTCGCTAATGTAATATGGTCTTTTTTTCTTTCCATTTTACAATTTTTTATAAATATTCGTATTTCTGATTTCTTAAACGAGGAGTAAATCCTGCTTCTTTAATAGCTTTTTGTATTCCTTCTTTATCAAACGAATATTCGGCTCCGGCAGCAGATACAACATTTTCTTCAATCATAATTGAGCCAAAATCGTTTGCTCCGGCTTGTAAACATATTTGTCCGGTATTTGCCCCAACTGTTAACCACGATGCTTGTATATTTGGTATATTTGGTAACATTATTCTACTTAGGGCAATCATTCTAATGTATTCTTCTGATGTTGTTGTATTATATACATTTTCTTTTTGTTGAAGATTTGTTCCCTCGTCTTGAAAAGGCCAAGGAATAAACGAAATAAAACCTGTTGAATTTTTTGGTTTCTCTGCTTGAACATCTCTAATTTTAATTAAATGTTCCATCCTTTCTTCAATAGTTTCAATATGTCCAAACATCATTGTTGCTGAAGTTAAAATATTTAGTTTATGAGCTTCACGCATTACATCAAGCCATTGTTGAGTATTGCATTTTCCTTTTGAAACTGTTTTTCTAACTCTATCGGATAAGATTTCTGCTCCTGCACCGGGCAAACTATCTAGACCTGCTACTGTAAGCTTTTGCAGTACATCTTTATACGTTGTTTTATCTAAGCGTGCAATATGATGTATTTCGGCAGGCCCGAGTGCGTGCAGTTTTAAATCTGGAAATATTTTTTTTAAATCAGAAAAAAGTTTTGAGTAAAATTCTAGACCTAATTTGGGGTGCAAGCCACCCTGTAATAACACTTGATTTCCGTCTAAAGAATAAAGCTCGTTTATTTTTTCTTTGTATTGCTCTAATGTTGTTATATAAACATTATCCGATTTAGGATGTACATAAAAATTACAAAAGCTACACTGTGCAATGCATGAATTTGTGATATTTACATTCCGGTCTATTTGCCAACCAACAATATTGTTCGGATGTAAGGTGTTTCTTATTTTATTTGCAATAACCATTAGCTCGGTTATTGATGCGTTATTGTATAAATCTAAAGCCTCATTAAGACTTAAAAATTCTAAATTTAGCGCTTTGCTAAAAATATTTTCCATTTGTAAAATTTTAGGTTGCTAAAGTAATAAAAAGAATTGTTATTTGGTTTCTAAATAGTAAACAGCACGACTAACACTCTTTCCGTTTTTGAAATAATATTTTCCGCCCCAGTTCCAAATTACTTTTTTGTATTTGTCAACTTTGTCACCATCTTTTATAGTGGTGTATGTTATAGTTTTAGCATCGTCAGACTCGGTAGTTTGCGTTTTTCCGTAAGGAATATCGTTATTTTTACGAGCAATTTCTTCTTCGGCAGCGGCAATACGAGCTTTTCTTTTAGCTTCTTCTTCGGCTTTAGCTATTTGTATTTTTCTAGCTGCTTCTTCAGCGGCTAATTGTGCATTTCTTCTTTTTTCTTCAGCGGCGGCTAGTTCTGCGGCTTTCTTTGCATCTAAAAGTTTTTGTGTTTCCTCTTGTGATTTTGCTATCTTTTCTTGTTCTAAGCGTTTACGTTCAGCCTCTTCAGCTCTTTCTTTTGCTATTTTTTCAGCTGCTTCAGCTTCGGCTATAGCTTTCAACGAGTCTTTTTTAGCTTTTTCGGCAGCAGCAACTTCTGCTGCTATTCTAGCTTTTTCAGCCGCTTCTGCTTCGGCTTTAGCCTGTTTTTCAAGCAATTTAGCTTTTTTTGCAGCATTTTCAGCATCTAGTTCAGCTTTTCGTTTAGCATCTGCTTCAGCTTTAGCTTTTTGGATTGCAGCTAATTTGGCAGCTTTTTTTGCAACTTCGGCTGCTTTCTGTTTTTGAGCTTCTGCATCCTTAGCTTGTTTTTCGGCTAACTTTCTTGCTTTTTCTTCCTCTGCTGCTTTTTTTGCGGCAGCGGCTTCTGCTAATTTTTTATTACGTTCTTGTTCGGCTGCTTTTCTTTTGGCTTCTTCTTCTTTTGCTTTTGCTTCGGCTGCAAGTTTTCTCGCGGCTTCTTGCTCTGCAAGTAACTTTGCTTTTGCTTCTGCTTTTGCTTTTTTCGCCTCTTCGGCTGCTTTTTTTGCTGCAATTAATTCAGCTTCTTTTTTAGCTTTTGCCTCTTCGGCAGCTTTAGCTCTTGCTTCGGCTTCGGCTTTACGTTTTTGCTCTGCTAATTTTCTAGCTTGTTCTTTTGCTGCTTGTTCTTTTGCCTTTGCTTCCTCTGCTGCTTTTTTTGCGGCTAATAGTTCAGCATCTCTTTTTGCTTTTGCTTCTGCTGCTATTCTTTTCTTTTCTGCCTCAGCTTTAGCTTTTGCTTCTGCCTCAGCTTTAGCTTGTGCCGCAGCAGCTTGTTGTGCGGCTAATGCTTTTGCGGCAGCCTCAGCTTTTTCTTTTGCAATAGCTTCGTCTTCAGCTTTTTTTGTGTCTTCGGCTACTTTTTGTAGTTTAGCCCTTATCGATTTTGTATAGTCGGTATCGTAATCAAAGCCATCGGTTTCAGGGTCGTATTTAAATACCCCAACAGGTTGATTATATACTACAGTATTTACGCCATCGTATTGTTTAAAAAGATTTACTTCAAATTGAAGGTCATATCCTTCGGGGTTTATTGCGTCGTTAGCAATTTTTGTATTAACTCTAATTTTTTTAGTAACATAACCGGGTTTAACAAATGAAAAAACATAGTCGTGGTTGTAATCTAGTTTAAGTTCTATATTTTTTTTGCCTGATGATGTTTTCCATATTTTACCATCTCTTGTAATTTTTACGCTAGATTTATCGTAACTGCCTTTTGTAATTTTAAATTTTATAAATGCAATTAATTCGTTTTGAGAGTATGACGATATGCTAATAAAGCTTATACCAATAATGATAAATGCCTTATATAAAAAAGTAATATTATTTCTATTTGTTTTTTTGTGACTCAATACTATATATAAATTAACTTACAAAGTTAATAAAAATTGTGGTTGAAACAGTAATTGTTAATATGATGTTATAAATTTATAATCACAAAATTTAAGTCATAAATATTATATCCATCAATTTTGAATGTAAATATAATAAAAATCTGTTGAGTGTTAGTGTAATTATTTTTTCTTAAGAAATTTTTCCATTCCCATTTTATAAATGGCAAAAAGGTCTAAAGATGTTAATCCTTTTGTTTCGGTATATTTGTAGTTACGATTATTGAATATAAAATCATGTTCGTAGCTTTTAACTTTGGTTAAATCGTTTAAGTTTATTGTTTCTTTTGAAATGGTTTTTCCTTTTTTATCTAAAATAACTATTTTAAGTGTAAATCTAGGTTTTATTGTTGCGTATGCTTCAAAACCAAAATCGTATTTTACTCCACCTGATGAGTATAATGATGCAAAAACTTTGACAAAATAGTCATTATCAGGATATTGTTTGATTATTTTTTTAAAACTACTTGCCGGTAATCCTCCTACCATTCCGTTTACAGGAATTGTTTCTAAATTTTTACCTTTTTTGTTCTTAAAATACACAACTTTTGCGTTGTAATTATATTTTTGCGATATAGTGTTTTCTGTAACTGTTATTATTGAGTCAACAAAATAATCGGGTAGTGGTTCTGATGAACTAAAGCTTGTAAAGAAGTTTTTGTTATCGTTTTTTAATAAAGTTTCTTGAGTTAATTCTTTATCAATATGATAAGAAAACTGGAAAATACCTGCACTATTTTGTGCATTTAGAAATAAAGCTACAGAAGTAAAAATACTGATTAATATTGTTTTCATGATAAAATAATTTTTGTTTTTATAATACACTAATGTACAAAAAAATTATATATCTAAAATATATTTTTTGTAATTTTCTTTTTCTATTTTTTTTATAATTAAAGGTTCAATAGTTTTATAAAAATACTTATAAGCATCATAAAGCCCTAATTTAATATCAGTTTCTTCAAAAATCAATTCAAAAAATGATTTTCCATAAATTATATTTATTGCTTTAAGTATTTTCTTTGTGGCTTTTTCGTACGAATCAAGTGTTAACTTCATTAAATAATATTCATTAGTTTCATCAATAATGAAATAACCTAATGATTTATTGTATTTTATAGCAATACCGTTTGTTTTTATCACTCTTATAATAGTTTCTTCATTAAATGTTTTCATAACATAAAATCCGGTTTTTATGAGGAGTACAGAGGCTATTACAGCTGTATAATTACTGTAATTTTCTTTATTAAACATAAATAAGCCAGATTCAGATATGTTTTTATCAATCTTTTTTACATTTATTAAGCCTATTTTTTTTCGTTTATATATTATTATGTAGTATGATATTTTTGGATTTTTTTCTATAGATTTAAACCATTGTAATTGCATACTTTTTGTAATATATTTACGATAAAGCATATTGTTTCTAATACTTTCAGAATTTCTGTATTTACGAATTAACTCGATATCGCGTTTTTCTATTCGCCTAAGAGTAACTCCATATTGTTTAATTCGCATAATTATTTAATAATTTTCTTGATAATATAGGGCGGTTTCTCAAATTGCTGAATATATAACTCTTGAATGTATTTACCTATTATTCCTAAACTTAAAATTATTATGCTTGCAGAGAATAATATTGTAACAATAATTGATGTATATCCAAGTGGAACATGATGAATAATTTTCCTGTATATAAAATAAATTCCTAATAAAAAACTAATAGTCGAAATTACAAAACCTGAATATATCATTAATTTTAATGGTATAGTTGTAGTAAATAGCAACATGTTTGAGGCCGAGGTAATTAATTTTTTGGTAGAGTAATTTGAATTGTCGTATTTACGTTCGTTATGAATTACTTGTATATATCCTATATTTCCCGTAGTCCAATATAGCATTTCATCAATAAAAATATTTGTTTTGTGTTTCCCAAAATATAAACGGTTTATAATGCTTTTTTTTATAAGACGAAAAGATGAATATTTTTCTGATATACTATCTTTTGAATTTATTTTATTTATTGCATTACTACCAATATTTCTAACTGAATTCTTATTATAATAAAAGAAACCGTAAACAATATCAAAATTTTCTGTTTTTTGATGATTTATAAGTTTTGTTATTTCCTGGGGGTGAATTTGCAAATCGTCGTCAATTGTAATAATAAATTCGCCTTTTGCATTTTCTAAGCCACAAAGTGTTGCTTTTTGTTGCCCATAATTCTCGGTTAATGAAATAATAGTAATGTTTTTATCACTATTTTGTTTTTTTAATTCAATTAACTTTTCCCAACTATTATCTGTACTGAAATCATTAACAAAAATAACCTCAAAACTTGATTTTAGTTTGTAAAAAAAAATGTCTATTTCTTTATATAATTCTTTTAAGCTCTGGCAACTATTGTAAACAGGAATAACTATTGAATATTCAATATTTTTAGTCATACAACAAAGATAATAAATTAAATTAAAAAGAAATCACCCCCATTTTAATATTTTGTCCTGTAATCCAACGCGATTCGTCTGACAATAAAAAGATGCAAGTGTTTGCAACATCAATAGGATACCCAATACCTAAAGGTAAAAGTTGTTTTAACCTTTCTATGCTGTTTGCAGATACTGTTTCTTTTGTATTATCAAGTAATTTTGTTTCTACAAAAGTTGGTAATAAACAATTCGAACGCATTTTTTTTTTAGCAATTTCAATTGCTAATGTTCTGGAGTATGCTTCTAAAGCAGCTTTTGATACGGCATATAACCCTCCTCCATAAACAGGAAATGCTGAGGCAATTGATGAAATAAAAACCATTGAAGCCTTTTCGTTAAATCTTTTCTTTCTTAAAAGGAATGAGTTTAAAAGAACTGCTGATTTGTAATTTATATCCATCATTTCATATATATTATTTTCATTTATAAATTTAGCAGGTAAAAAATTTACTGCTCCAGCTGAGTGTACTATACCATCTAATTTTGTATCTACCTGATAAATGAACTCTTTTATCTGGTCTTGTTTTTCTAGGTCAGCTATAATTGCTTTATGATTTCCTTTTTTACATAAAGATAATGTTTCTTGTAGCCTTTCCTTATTTCGTCCGGTAATAATTAGTTTAGCACCTAATGAAGATGCTTCAATAGCAGTTTGCCTGCCAATTCCGGATGAAGCTCCGGTTATCAATATACGTTTGTTTTCTAAACTAAATTTTTTTGATACCATGTTTTTCTTTATAATCTTCGTAAATAAATATTTTAGGAACAACTATTTTTTCTGTTTCAATTATGTTTGAGCCCCAAGATAAACCAACTCCAAATCCAGCAAGTAATAGTTTTAGTTTTTTAGTTTGAGCTTCTTTTCTAATTTCGGTTACAATTGTTAAAGGTATTGAAGCAGAACTTGTATTTCCATATTTTTTTAGTGAGTAAGGAAATTTATCTTTGCTAATTTTAAGCATCCTTCTTATTGTATTATTCATTAAATAATTTGCCTGATGAAAGACAAAAAAGTCAAAGTCTTTTATTTCTTTTTTTGTGTGTTTTAAAAGTTTTTTTATGTTAGGGGCTACTTCTCTTAAAGAAAAGTTAAAAACCTCAATACCGTCAAGGATAACATGCCCTTTAGTTCTTATAATTCCTTTTCCATAACTTTTATATTCGAAACTTTTTTTAGTAGGTAAATTTCTGAAACCGCCATCAGGTATTATTATTGATTTATAACCTTTTCCATCGGTTTGAAGGTTGAAAAATATATCAGGAGCACCTTTTTTATATTCAAATGCAGTGGCTGTTCCTGCATCACCAAAAAGAGGGTAAACTGTTTTGTCTCTGTATGAACCTATTGAGGAAATATCGCCGGTTAATAGGAGTGCTTTTTGTACACCACCGTTTGTCATCATTCCGGAAACTACAGATAATCCGTAATTATAGCCAGAACACCCCATATCTACATCAAGAGCCATGCATGTTTGTGATAAACCAAGTCGTTCTTGTAATATACATGAGGTTGCAGGTAATATATAGTCACGAGATTGAGAAATAAATACTAATAAATCTATTTCGTTTCGCTCCCATCCCAATTCTTTTAGTAGTCCATCAGCCGCAACATAACATAAATCTGATGTAGTTGTACCTTTTTTAATATGATGTTTTTTTTCAACACCTATAGTTTTAATAAGGTTTTTACGCTCTTTTTCCGAAATCCACTTGTAATCTTTGTTATATGCAATATTTTTTGGAACACAAGCTGAAATACCTGATATTTTCACATTTGGTGTTGAATAAATAGCCATGTTATGAAATTTTCTTTTTTATTACATTATACACGTCGATAAGTTTTTTGCAGTTTTTTAATTCTTTTGCATCTAAAGCAACATTATATTCAACTTTAACCAAAGAAAGTAATATAAGTAAATTAACTGATGTTAAATCTATAGTATCCTCTAAAATACTTTCCGGGTTTAAAGTTCCCTGTTTGATATCTTCGTCAAATTCTTCTTCAATTTGTTCAATAAATGTGTTAATGTTAATTTCCATAAATTTTTTATTTTAAATCTTTAAACTTCAATTCTCCAAATATAATTCTTCAATTTCATTTCTATATTTTTCTAAAATATAGTTTCTATTAATTTTCATTGTAGGTGTAGTTTCGTTTGTTTTTACCGACCATGTATCAGTAATTAATTTGAATTTTTCTACTCTTTGTTTTGCTCCCATCAAAATGCTATTGTATTGTTTAAATATATTTGAAAACAAGTTAATAACATCGGTGTTCTCAACTATTTCTTCATTGGTTTCAATATTAATATAATTATTTTTTGCCCATTTTCTAATTGCATCAAAATTTGGAACAATTAATGCCACAATATATTCTTTAGCTAAACCGGCAACAATTACATTTGCAATATAACTGTATTTCATCAGTTTTCCTTCAATTGTTTCGGGATAAACATATTCTCCGGAAATTAACTTAAATGTAGATTTTAATCGTCCTTTTATTGCCAAATAACCATCTTTGTCAAGTTCGCCTATATCGCCGGTATGTAACCATCCGTCTTTATCTATTGTTTCTGCTGTAATTTCTGGATGTTTGTAGTATCCACTCATTAAATTATCACCTTTTGCAAGAATTTCGCCTTCGTCAGAAATTTTTATTTTTATTTCAGGAATGGCAGTACCGCAATAATCAGGTTTAGCTATTTTGTTATATGTATCCATAGAAATTATACCTGATGTTTCTGTGAGTCCGTACACGTTTAAAATTTTGATATTTTGATTTTTATAAAAGTTAAATGTGTTTTTATTAAAAATTGCTCCTCCAACTAATATTGTTTTTATTTCTCCTAAAATATTACATGATTTATTTAATTCGCTTCTTTTTTGTATTGTTGAGATTATTATTTTTTCTAAAAATATAGGAACCGTTGCTAAAAAATTTGGTTTTATTTCAAAAATATGTTTTTCTAATTTAGATATACCATTAGTATAATATATAGCCATTCCTAATATTTGCGCAATATAATTCATTGTTCTACCAAATATATTATTTAATGGTATATAGAGTATTGTTTTATATTTGTTAAGTATGTTTAATCTGTTTATGCCATTTTTAATTGTTATTATTTGGCTTTTATGACTCAACATAACTCCATATGGGGCTAAGGAAGTACCAGAAGTATATAAAATAGAATAAATATCATTTTCATCAATATTTTTAGCTATTTCTTCTAATTTATTTTTGTTTTGATAATTTTTACCAAAATTGGCAAGTTTGTGTATGCTTTCTTCCTCTTCTATATTTTCAAAACTATATGTTTTTATAATTATTCCTAATTTGTTTGCTATTGTTTTTACTTTTCTATTCAAATATTTATTTGATACAAAAACAATTTTTGTTTCTGTTTCTTTTATAATTATCTCTAACTGCTCATCGCTAATTGTTGCATAAACAGGAATACTAACTGCTCCAATTTTTAAAAGTGCTAAATCTACAAAATTCCATTCAGGTCGGTTTTCCGAAGCAATTATTATATTATCACCTTTTTTTACACCTTTTTCTAAAAGTGCAAAAGCAATGTTTTCTGCTATATCTAAATATTCTTTTTTGTTATATGTAATCCATTCGCCATACTTTTTTTTTGCAAAGCAAATTTCGTTAGGCGTTTTTAGTAATTCTTTAGTTATTATCTCAGAAATAATTTTGGTCACTTATTTTTTGTTTGCAATTTAAGGTTTTAGTTTTTGTTTGAGTAATTAATTAATATGATATTATTAAATATAAAATATGATTTACATCATAAAATATTTATATTTGTATAATGATAAATAAATTGGACATAGAATTGTTTAAAACCTTAAGTAGGCAACAAAAGAAAAAACTTATTGAAAAAGCATCTTTGCTGGAATATAAAAAAGGGGATCTGATTATAAAAAAAGGAAGCATTACAAATCTGTTGGCTCTATTGGTCTCAGGTTATACTAAAGTTTATACTGAACTTGGAAATCAATATAGAATTATAGATGTATTAAAAAAAGATAGAATAATTGATTTGTTATCGGTTATAGGTAGCGATTATTATAACTTGTCTGCTACAGCATTAAGCAATGTTAAAGTTTTGTTTTTTCAAAAAGAAAGTTTAATGGAAATAATAGATCAAAATAAAAGATTTAGAAACTATATTTTTCTTTCTACATCTTTAGTATCAAATAGATATATAAACTTTCTAGCGTTTCAGAATAATAAAAATGTTATGGGAAGAGTTGCCGAAGCTTTGTTGTATTTATCTACGCAAGTTTATGAAAATAAAGTTTTTAATCAAACATTTACACGTAAAGAAATGGCTGAACTTGCAAATACTACAACCGAAACTATTATTAGAATTTTCTCTGAATTAAAAAAAGATAAAATAATTAATGTTGAAAATAAGATTGTTACAATTAATAAAATTGAATTTTTAAAAAAAATAGCTGAAATTGGTTAGTTTGTTTTATTTTTAGAAAAAAATGAATATAAAAGAATTAGATAAAATAAACGTATTTTTTATATTAGGACGACCACGTTCCGGTACAACATTGTTGCGTACTTTGTTTGATGCACATTCAAACGTAAGTATTCCATTTGAGGGTAGAATAATTGCAGATTTATACTTTAAATATGGAAAAGAAAAAAAATGGAATGAAAAAAGACTTATTAATTTTTATAATGATATTTTAAAAATTAGAAAGGTTGATTCGTGGGAATTTACCCCTGATTTAAAGTCTGAAATTTTAAAATTAGGCAAAAATGCTAGGTTTGAAAGATTAATAAAAGTTGTTTATTTAAATGTAAACTCTTTTTTTAATAAAGATAAAATTATAATTATTGGAGATAAAAACCCTTATTACTCAATTATAAAATCATATTATAATATTTTTATGACTGCGTTTCCTAATGCAAAAATAATTCATTTAGTGAGAGATTACAGAGCTCATTATAATTCAATGTCGAAAATAGATTTTGAAAATACACAAATGGGGAATGTAGCATGGCGGTGGGTGTATTCATATAATATTATTAAAGCTGCTTTTGGCAATTCTCTTAATTATTATTTATTAAAACACGAAGATTTAACAAAAAATCCTGAGTATGAGCTTAAACAATTATGTGGTTTCTTAAATATTGAATATCAACCATCAATGCTTGAGTTTTATAAAATAAAAGATGCCGTTTTAAAAAAATATGGCGAAGAAATTTTGAAAGTTCATTCAAGTTTACTCAATCCTGTTAGCGATAGGTTTAATGATAAATGGAAAACGGAACTAAGTAATAAACAAATAAAATTTTTAGATGAATTTGTAGGAAGTAAAGCTGAAGAAATAGGATATAAACGTGTGTATCAAACCAAAGGGCATTTGTTTTCTAAAGTGTTTTTTAAGTTTTATAATTCTTTATTTTTTATTTATGCTATATTTATAGATTACTTACCTTTAAGAATAAAGCGATACATTTAACCCGCATTATTCATAGAATCCGACAATATTACGTATAACTTGCTCATAAACCATTTGCAGTATTCATATACAGCTACATGGTTTATCGCCTTGTCTCAGAAAAAGAAAAAAGCATGAATAATTCCATCTAACTAAATTGGTAAAATTCTGAATATCACCAATATGGTATTTATCAAAATT
>CAMZKE010000025.1 GCA_947311115.1 uncultured Bacteroidales bacterium
TGCAAACCATTTGCAGTATTCATATACAGCAGCATGGTTCGACGCCTTGTCTAAGAAAAAGAAAAACGTATGAATAATGCGGGTTAAGAATAATAACAACACACCCAATCACACATGTAACTTACTAACTTTAAAGGCGTAACAACAATTTATGTTTGGTAAAAAATATTTTATAATATTTGTTAAAAAACAAAGGCTTTCTAAAAAATAGAAAGCCTTTAAAATATTTATTTTAATTTATACTTCCCAAGTAGAACCACTTGCTAGTATATCATCCATACTTCTAAATTTAGTTTCCGCCTGTACATCAGCAACTTGTTTTGCTACATTTTCATCATAAGCATCTTCTTCAACAGCTCTAATTACACCAAAAGCAACAGGGAAATCAGGACCTACCATATTAGCAAGCATTAAATGGATAAATGGATCTTCTTTTTTAGCATCGTGTACTAATATATCAGATTCTTTTATTCCATCTTCGCCAATTGTAGCAACAGCTAAACCATGAGATGTCATAATAATACCTTTATTTTTTTCTTTACCAAAAATCATTGATTTTCCGTGTTCAAGATATAACTGACGGTCTTCTTTGTGCTCTTTATCTGTAATCCAACCATGAATTTTATCAGAAAAAATAACACAATTTTGAAGAATTTCAACTATTGAAGTTCCTTTGTGTTGGTCTGCTTGAATTAATGTTGATGTTATATGCTTAATATTAGTATCTAAAGAACGAGCAAAGAAAGTTCCTTCAGCTCCAATAACAAGTTGACCAACTTTAAAAGGACGTTCAACTGTACCAAAAGGAGAAGTTTTTGTTTTCATTCCCATTTTTGTTGTTGGAGAATATTGTCCTTTTGTTAAACCATAAATTTCATTATTAAAAAGAAGTACATTTAAATTAATATTTCTTCTAATTTCATGAATAAAGTGGTTACCTCCAATTGCAAGCCCATCGCCATCACCGGTAATTTGCCATACACTTAAGTTAGGATTTGCTGTTTTAACACCTGATGCAATTGCACCTGCACGTCCGTGAATTGTATGAAAACCATAAGTGTTCATATAATAAGGAAAACGAGAAGAACAACCAATACCTGAAATTACAGCATAGTCTTCTTTTTTGTGTGGTAATTCTGCAAATGCTCTTTGAACAGCATTTAAAATAGCATGGTCTCCACAACCGGCACACCATCTTACTTCTTGGTCGCTTTTAAAATCTTTAGCTACATATTTATTTGCTACTTCAGTCATCTTAATTTTCCTCCATAATTTTATTAAACTCACCAACTAATTCATCAACAGTAAAAGGTAAGCCTTGTATTTTATTATATTGATGAAATTTAAAATCGGTAAATTGCATTCTTAAATAACTAACAAATTGGCCTAAGTTAATTTCTGCAACAACAATATTTTTAAATCCTTTAAATACATCTGCCGTATTTTTTGGAAGTGGATTTATATAGTTAAAGTTAACAAAACTCACTTTTTTACCTTCAGCTCTCATCTGAGAAACCGAGTCTTCCAAATGTCCTTTTGTACTTCCCCAACCAACTACAAGTAAATCGCCTTCGCTATCACCTGTTATTTTAATATCAGGAATATTTACAGCAACTTGTTTAACTCTAGCATCTCTCTCATGAGACATTACTTCATGGTTTTCAGGAATATAAGAAACATTACCATTAACAGCCATTTTTTCTAATCCACCAATTCTATGCTCTAAACCTTCTGTTCCGGGTATAGCCCATTCGCGAATTAATAATTCTTTGTCAACTCTACGGTATGGTTGGTAATTTTCATCGTTTGCTTTAGCAATACGATTTTTAATAGTTGGCATATCAGCCATTTTTTTAATCTTCATTGGAGATGTACCGTTAGCAATATAACCATCTGTTAAAAGTATAACAGGAGTCATATGCTCTAATGCAATTCTACCGGCTTCAAAAGCCCAATCGAAACAATCGGAAGGCGAACTTGCAGCAATTACAGGTAATGGACTTTCGCCATTACGTGCATATAGTGCTTGCATTAAATCGGCTTGCTCAGTTTTTGTAGGTAATCCGGTTGAAGGACCTCCACGCTGAACGTCAACAATAACAAGTGGTAATTCTGTAATAACAGCTAAACCGGCAGCTTCTGTTTTAAGTGCTAAACCAGGACCTGATGTGGTTGTTACAGCAAATTTACCTGCAAAACTTGCACCAATTGCAGTACAAATACCAGCTATTTCATCTTCTGCTTGAAAAGTTATTGCACCCATATCTTTACGTTGAGATAAGTACATTAAAATTTCGGTAGCAGGTGTAATAGGATATGAACCACAGAATAATTTAAGATTTGCTTTTTCAGCAGCGGCTAACAAGCCCCATGCAGTAGCTTGATTACCTGAAATACTTCGGTACAAACCGTTTTCTTGTGTTGCAGGCTCTATTTTATATGAAGGTAATGCTTGAATATTTGCAGCATAATTAAAACCTTCTTTTAATACTCTTTTGTTAGCTTCTATTATTTGAGGCTTTTTAGCAAATTTCTTTTCGAAATAAGCTTCAGTAAAATTTAAAGGTCTGTCAAAAATATAATAACAAATACCTAGAGCAAACATATTCTTACTTCTAAGAATACTTTTCTTATCCATTCCTGTATCTTTTAAAGCCTCTTGAGTAAGAGTAGATATTGGAGCATAAATAACATTGTGTCCGTCTAAGTGTAATTCTTTAACAGGGTCTTCTGTTGTAAACTCTGCTTTTTTTAGTGTTTTTTCGGTAACACTGTCCTTATCAAAGATAACAGTTCCACCATTTTTAATCCATCGTGCGTTAGCTTTTAAAGCTGCAGGATTCATTGCTACTAAAACATCGGCATAATCACCGGGTGTGTGAATTTCTGAATGACCGAAATGTACTTGAAAACCGGATACACCGCCAACAGTTCCTTGAGGAGCTCTAATTTCGGCAGGATAATCAGGGAAAGTAGAAACGTCATTACCAAATAATGCAGATGCATCAGAAAACAAAGTTCCTGTTAATTGCATTCCGTCGCCTGAATCACCAGAGAAGCGTATCACTATCTCATCAACGACTTTTGCTTGTTTGTCCATAATATTTGTGTTAGTATTCTAAATGTTAATTTTTAAAGAGCGTAAAGTTACATTTTTTAATAATATATGATATTTATTAGTTTGTTTTTTATAACATATACCATAATAATTACATCATTGATTATTAATTAATTACATTTTAATATATTAATATAAATACATATTTATATTAATTCTAAATTTGATATTTATGGTAAAAAATTGATTATAGCTTTTTAACATCAATTTTTGGAGTATTATCAGAATCATCATTTCCATTATTATTATCTGCTAATTCTTGAAGTTCACTAACAAATCGTTCTACGTCTTCATCGGTAAAACCTTTTTCTTTTGCAGCTTCTTCTAAAGTACCCCAAATTGGTTCACCACAAACTATACAACGAATTCCCTCTGTCATTAAATACTTAACCGATGCGGTTAATTCTTCGGTTAATTCTTCTATAGTAATATCTTTTGTTACTTTCATTATGTATTTTTTTTCAAAATTATAAATTAAATGCAAATAATAAAAGATATATGATTTTTTAATAGCCTAAAACCTTAAATTCTACTCTTCTATTTTGTTTTCTACCTTCTTTTGTTTCGTTATCAGCAATAGGTTTAGAAAAAGCATAGCCCATAGTTACTAAACGTTCTTTTGAAATTCCCTTTTTTATTAAATACTTGGCTACGGCCTTTGCTCTATTTTCTGATAGGCGTTGATTAAACTTTTCTGAGCTAACATTATCTGTATGACCCGAAATCTCCATTCTCATTGTAGGGTATTTAGTAAGAATATTGTAAACCTTTTGCAATTCATGTTCAGATTCTGTCTTTAAAGTTGTTTTACCATAATCGAAGAATATATTTCGCATTATTGCTGTTGAATTTACGCAAGTGTCAGGCAATCCAATTTCTAATTCAATTTCTTGATATCTTGTCGAATCGGTTAAATTAAAATTAAGTGAATAAAATAAATAACCATTTTTTTCTACTGTTAAAGCATAATCTTTACCAAATGGTAAGGACACCATATAATCGCCTGTTTTATAATTTGATTTAAAATTAGCTACAACTTCTTGTGTACCATTATCTACAACTTCAATATTTGCCTCAATAGGTTCTTTTGTTCTACCATCAAGCACTTTACCCTTTACCAATGCTAACATTGCATCAGCTTTTGCTTCATCTTCCTCATTAAACGCTATATAATATATATCTTTATTACCTATACCATCTTCTTTTACTGATGAGAAATAACCTTTTTCGCCATCAGCAGATAAAAAGAAAAATATATCGTTTTCAGGTGTATTTATTGGGTAACCAATATTTATAGGTTCTTGCCAATTACCTTCTGCATCAATTTCAGATTTAAAAATATCGTAATCTCCCATTGTATTATGCCCTTTCGAACTAAAATACAATGTTTTACCATCAGGGTGAATAAACACACCATCTTCATCATACTCTGTATTAATTTTATCTCCAATATTTATTGCATCGCCCCATTTATCATTTTCGTTAAGCTTACAGTAATAAATATCTTTTCCGCCAAAACCTTTAGGGCGGTTACTAACAAAATATAATGTTTTACCATCAGGCGAAACAGAAACCGAAGTTTCCATATATTTTGAATTTATTGGCTCAGGTAATGCTTTTGGTGATGTCCATATATCGCCATCTAGTTTACATTCATATACATCGCCATTATTTCTATTACTCCTATATATATATAGTGTCTGCCCATCAAGAGACAAACCAACATTAGAATCGTGACGACCTGTATTCAAGTAGCCTTGTATTGGCTGTGGTTCAGACCAGGTTCCATCTATATTATCAGAGGTGTATATATCTTCGTAATACTCAGAGTCGTACGGGTCTTTTTGCCCCCCGGTTGTACCTTCTCTTCTTGATGTAAATATTAATATACTTTCGTCAGCTGTAATCATTGGGCTATAATCTGCATATTCTGAGTTTACAATTTCCAAATTATGTATTATACCTTTTATTGGATTAGCAACCAATTGTTTACCTGTTTCACATTCTTGAATTTTTTTATTTACAAGTTTCTCTTTTTTCGAGCTTATTCCTGTTGATAGATATTTGTTAAATTCAGATATTGCATTATCAAATTGCAATAAATATTGATATGCTCTTCCTTTCTGAAAACAGTAATCTTTAGAATAAGTTGAATCTAATGAAAATGATTTTTCTAAATATTGCAATGCCTTTCTTTTATCATTAGAAAATAAATAGCAAACACCCATTTTATAATTAAGTGCGGCATTATTTGGATTAAAATCATTTGCTTTTTTAAATTGTTCTAAAGCATTATAATAGCTTTTATCTTTATAATAATCATTACCTTCGAGAAGATTATCATTTGCTTTTTTAAAATCGTATTTATTATCAAAGTTAGATTCTTTAAATTCAATATTTTGAGCAATTATAATATTAATATTTGCAATAAAAACCAATAGTAAACCGAATAATATGTTTTTCATTTTCATTTAATTAAGTTTAGCGTAAAAGTAATATTTTTTTTGTTTTTTTATTATGAGATTTAATAAAAATGTTTTCTCAACACACTTTCAATCCTAAATCGTTCTTTGTCTGTTAAGTTAGACCCTGATGGCAAACATAAGCCTATTTCAAAAAGTTTCTCAGATACTCCATTTGTATATGCGGGACAACTTTCAAAAACAGGTTGTAAATGCATTGGTTTCCACAAAGGACGTACTTCTATATTTTCTTTATCAAATTCTAAACGTAAATCTTCAATATTTTTATTTTCAGATTTTAATAATATTGTAGTAAGCCAATAATTTGAGAAAAAATCATTATTCATTTCTTCTAATATCTCTACCTCATCTATGTTTGCAAAAATATTCTTATAAAAATTAAAATTCTCTCTTCGTTTAGCAACTCGCTCGTCAACCACTTCCATCTGACCACGCCCTATTCCTGCAACAATATTACTCATACGGTAATTAAACCCTATTTCAGAATGTTGATAATGTGGAGCAATATCTCTTGCTTGCGTTGCTAAAAATCTTGTTTTTTCAATCATCTCTTTATCATCAGAAATTAATGCACCGCCACCTGATGTAGTAATTATTTTATTTCCGTTAAACGACAAAACACCAAATTTTCCATAAGTGCCCAATGCTTTACCTTTATATTTACTTCCCAACGCTTCTGCGGCATCTTCGATTACTGGTATTCCGTATTTGTTTGCAACAGCCATTAATTTATCAATTTTAGCAGGCATGCCATATAAATGAACAAGAATTATTGCTTTTGGCTTTATTCCTTTAGTTATTCTGTCTTTTATTGCTCGTTCTAACTCTACTGGACACATATTCCACGTATCACGCTCACTATCAACTAGAATAGGCGTTGCACCAACATAAGTTATAGGATTAATTGTTGCAGAGAAAGTAAAGCTTGAGGCTAATACTTCATCGCCATATTTTACGCCCAACAACACTAATGCTAAATGTATGGCTGCGGTTCCTGAACTTAATGCTGCAACATGACCAATATTTAAGTATTTCTGTAAATCTTCTTCAAAACCGTTTACGTTAGGACCAAGAGGTGCTATCCAATTTGTATTATACGCCTCATTTACATATTTCATTTCGTTTCCACCCATATGTGGCGATGATAACCAAATTTTTTCTTTCATACTAAATATAATTTTCTTTTATTATTTTACCAGGATTACCAACTACAACCGAAAAATCAGGAATATTGTTTATAATAACTGCTCCTGCTCCTATTACGCACCATTTCCCAATTATTAAATTTGGAATAACATTAACACCCGTGCCTATGTGAGTGCCTTCGCCTACAAAAACATTCCCTGCAAGAGCAGAATTAGGTGATATATGTACAAAATCGCCAATATTACAATCATGATCTATTGATGAATTTGTATTAATTATACAATGATAACCAATCTTTGTTTCTGAGTTTATAGAAACACCTTTCATTATAACCGTACCTTTTTTAACTAATGCCCTTTTCGAAACATTTGCAGATTTATCAATTACTGTATCAAAATTAATTAATGAATTTTTTTCTGCTATATTTTTTCTAATATTATTGTCTCCAACTGATATTATTAATTTATTATTTTTTAATTTTTTTTCATCATATTTACCAAAACATTTATATTCTAATAAGTTTTTTATTTCAGGATTATCATCGAATAAACCTCCAATTTGAATATTATTTTCTTCTAATATTTCAGCAATAACTTTTGCGTGTCCTGATGCTCCGTATAAAAATGTTTTCATTTTGTTCCCCTAAATTTTGCCATTGTAACCGATGTATCTGATGATATATTTTCTGAAATTACAACTTTTTTAAGTGTTAAAAATATAATTTTTAAATCTAATAAAAAACTAATATTATTTACATAATAAATATCAAGCTTAAACTTTTGTTCCCAACTTATTGCATTTCTACCATTTATTTGTGCCCAGCCTGTTATTCCTGGTTTTACTTTATGCCTTTGTTTTTGCTCATCGTTATATAATGGTAAATATTCAACCAAAAGAGGACGTGGACCTATTAAGCTCATATCCCCTTTAAGTACATTAATTAATTGAGGCATTTCGTCTAACGATGTTTTTCTAACAAATAGACCAACTGCTGTAAGTCTTTTTTCATCGGAAAGTAAATTTCCATTATCATCTTTAAAGTCGTTCATAGTTTTAAACTTTATGACTTTAAAAATATTTTCATTTTTACCTGGTCTATCTTGAAAGAAGAATGGCTTACCTTTATTTACAATAAATAATAACACTGTTACTACAATAAAGATTGGTAATAAAATTACAAATACAATAATTGCGATAATAAAATCTAATATATTTTTAAGAAATCCTTTATACATATAGAGAATCGAAAATGTTAATATATTTTTTTGCTAAAGCTGTATAACTTAAATTTTGCTCTAAATATTTCTTACCATTTTGTCCCATTTTTGTTAATTCTAATGTGTTTTTTTTAGAATATTCTAAAATTTTAGAAGCTAGTAATTGTGGATTGTTAGCATTTATAAACTCACCGCACTCTGCTTCATTAATAACTGACTTATATCCAGAATAACTTACAATAATCGGCTTTGCACTATACATATAATCAATCCATTTATTAGGTGACACTCCAAATTTATAAATATATTTATCTTGCCACGGATTCAACAATAAATTACAAGAAGTTAAAAAATCGTTCACATATTCTTTATCAATTTTAGGGAGAAAAACAATATTACCTAAAGTATTAGAATTTTCGATTAATTTATTTTTTAAAACACCATCACCAAGTATTGCAAAGTAAATATTATTTTCACTTCTATTTAGTATTTTTGCAGCAGCAATAATTTCATCAACACAATTTGCTATTCCAATAGCACCAGCATAACCCACAATAAATTTATTTTCTGGTAATTTTTCTTGCAACTCTACTGGTATTTTTTTCAGATTACTATAAAAATCAGAATCGTATCCCATTGGAATACAAGTGAAATTGAAATTCTTTTTTATGCTGTTTTTTACATGCAAATCTAATTTAGGCATTGTACCTACTATATGATTTGCTTTTTTATAACCAAATTTTTCAATAGCTCTAAGTATAAAAACAAACGGATTATTTACTTTTAATTTTTTAAATTCCATTAACGACAAAGGCCAAATATCTCTAATCTCAAAAATTAATTTTGTTCGATATATTAATTTAAAAAAATAACCTGTAATAATAGTTAATAACGATAATGATGAAACAATAATTATATCTGGTTTATTAGGCTTAAATATTATTGGTGAAATAAAAAGTAAATTTTCAAAAATAAACCAACTTAATATCCTTTTTATACTAAATCCTAAATTTACATGCGGGCCATTAATTAATATGTGTGTAAAGCCATCAGTCTCAGTTTTTCTACCAACACCTTTTATTTTGCAATTTTTTATTCCTGATGACTTTGATGAAAAAAGAGTAACATTTACATCTTCACGAGCTAAATACTTAGATAAAAAATATTGCCTTGTAGGGTTACCATCATTTTTTGAAATAGCATATTTAGATATGTACCATATATTCTTACTCATTTACCTCGCTCATCAGACAATATTTAATTACAAAGATATTTATTTTTAATATAAAAATGATATTGATTATTATTTTTATTGATTTAATGGCAATTATGTATCAACAATATTAATTGTTTACAATAATATATTATCAATAGCGTCCTAAATAAAAAAATAAATTAAAAAAAACAGAGAGAAGTTTTAAACTCAAATTATCTTTGAGGTGAACAAAAAACAAACTCTCTGATGACAAA
>CAMZKE010000026.1 GCA_947311115.1 uncultured Bacteroidales bacterium
AATACGGGAAGGGATGGTATACCTCACCATTAAATTCATAGGCTTTTTGACTACGCGTAAAGTTAGATATTTTTTGCTACTTTTTCTAAAGTCTTGTAATCCGGGTTAATAAAAACGAAATTAATTTATCTAAAACCAAATAAATAACACATGCAAATTAATAAAAAAACAATTACACTCCTGTACACTTATTGGGTATAAATACCCATAAAAAAGAATTGGTATTTTATCTAATCATCTACCCAATAATATAAATTACTTTTGAAGTATTAAAAATTACAACTAAAATTAAGTAAAACCAAAAAATAGGTATTAATTAAGGAGTAAAACACAAAAACAACCAAAAGAAAAAAAGAGCTTCGGCTCTTTTTTCTTTTGGTAAAATTAATAATATTTATGTTTTTAATCTGTCTGGGTTAAATTCCCCTCCCCTTGTGTCATATTAAAATGCCTTAGTACCGATGAATAAGAAAAACTGTAGGACGTTTTGCAATATCAATTTTTGTTTTCCTCCAATTTTCAATTGTTTTAGTTTTTATATATTCTGTTTCTAAGCTAATATCTGTAGCAACACAAAGTTTTGTATTAGGATTACAATTATTTATAATATCGTTAAATAAATGCGTGTTTCTAAACGGAGTTTCAATAAATATTTGTGTTTGATGCTCTCTAAACGAACGGTTTTCAAGTTCTTTTATACGGTTTATTCTATCTGTTTTATTTATTGGAATATATCCTACAAATGCAAAATTTTGCCCATTCATACCTGATGAAATAAGAGCCATTAATATTGATGATGGGCCAACTAGAGGCACAACTTTAATATTATTTGAGTGTGCAAGCTTCACAACATCAGCACCCGGGTCAGCAATACCGGGGCAACCAGCCTCAGAAATTACACCTATTTCTTTATTCTTATATGTTTGAAAGAATTTATGCAAATCGACCTGCTTAGTACGTTTATTTATTTCAAAAAAGATACTTCCATCAATATCAAAAGTACGGTCTAGTTTTCGTAAATAACGACGAGCTGAACGCAAATCTTCTACAATAAAAAACCTTAACGGTTTCACTATTTCAATAACATTTTTAGGAATTACACTTTCAATTCCCGAATCGCCCATTGTAGTGGGTATTAGATATACTTTACCAGCCATCTATTTTTTATACATTTGGTTTATTTCCTCTTTTGTTGGAAATGTTGTTTCTTTATCACCTGATTTCTTAACCCATTTAAGGCTTTTACCGGTACCTTTACAAACAAATACATTTACTTTTGCATTTGGCTTTACATCATCATAATAAAAGCAATCCCACTTTTTATCGGTACGTTGCAAAGCAATAGCAATATCGATACTTTCGTTACAAACATTCTGATATTCTGCTTGAAAAATATCTTGACTAAATGTGCATTTTTCGTTTGCCTCGCCCCAACTTGTATTCGTGCGTTTTAAACAAGTATTATAATTTTTTTGTGCGTTACTATTAACAGAAAACAACATAAACAATGTTAATATAACAAAACCGATTGTGAATTTATTATTATCCATAATTAAAACTATTTATTATTATTCATCTCTACCTGAGATATAATTATTCCATTTTTCAATTGTTGATGACATATCAAATGGTAATTCCGATTCAAAAAACATACGTTCGCCTGTTTTTGGATGTGTAAAACCTAATGACTTGGCATGTAATGCGTGCCGAGGTAACTGTTTAAAGCAGTTATTTACAAACTGCTTATATTTTGTAAAAGTTGTACCTCTTAAAACTTTATCACCACCATATCGTTCATCGTTAAACAGTGGGTGTTTTATATGTTTTAAATGAACTCTAATTTGATGCGTACGCCCGGTTTCCAACTTACATTCAATTAATGAAACATAGCCTATATTTTGTAATACTTTATAATGTGTAATAGCTTTTTTACCGAAATCGCCTTCAGGAAAAACATCCATTTGCAGTCTGTTTTTTAACGAACGTCCAATATTACCTTCAATTGTACCAACTTGCTCATCATCTTTAAATGCTCCCCACACCAATGCAATATATATACGGTCAGTTGAGTGGTCAAAAAATTGTTTAGATAAATGAACAACAGCTTGTTCTGTTTTTCCAACTACAATTATTCCAGATGTATTTTTATCAATTCGATGTACTAAACCCGGTCTTTCGCTCCCCTCCATAAATAAAGGAGTCCCTTTTAAATGATAGGCTAGTGCATTTACCATTGTTCCTGTGTAATTACCATGTCCCGGGTGCACAACCATACCTGCCTCTTTATTTATTACAATTAGCTCTTCGTCTTCGTAAACAATATTAAGAGGAATATTTTCAGGAACAAGCTCAAATTCATGTTTAGGTTTACTAAACATAAGTGCAATTACATCGTTAGGTCTAACTTTATAATTAGCTTTTACAGGAATATCGTTAACAAAAACATTTTTAGTACTTATTGCATCTTGAACCTTACTTCTTGAAACACCTACTATCCTATTAACAAGATATTTGTCTATACGCAAAGGTTTTTGACCGGGATCACAAACAAATTTATAATGTTCAAATAACTCGTCTTGTATTTCGTTTTCTTCAACAATTTCTTGCATATCTATTTTTTAATTATCAATTTTTTTGTGAAAGATTTATTATCAGAATTAATATTCAGAAAATAGAGTCCATCCGAATAATTTGAGATGTCTATTATATTTTTGTTATAAAAAGTATCAATTAAATTTCCAATCTGATTATATATTTTCAATACAAATTCATTATCAATATCAATATTAACAGTATTTGATGCTGGATTTGGATAAATATTAATACTATTCGCCTCGTTATTTATATTATTAATTCCTACCGAGAATTTGGCTCCAAAAACAGGTCTAATCATAATACTACCTTTATTATTAGACTGTTGCCAATTACCGAAAGAATAAAAAGTTCGTTCACTATTATCTGTATTTTTATCGAAACCTAAATTCATATATATGTCATGATTTTGGCGGTAGCCAATAAAGAAAGTATCAGATAGTAAGAAAGGATCTTCGAGCATATAATCAATATAATTATCTAAACCATATCCATATTTTGTGAGTAAATTATCCTCTTCGTAGATAATATCACCAGGTTTACCATTATCGTTATCCCAAACTAGCATATCGAAAGCTAAATCTAAATTAGAGTTTCCATTTACTCGGTTAAACCAAAATCGTATTGAACGTAGTGTGTCAGGTTTTATTGTATAAAATTTTATTGCTAACATTGCTCCTTCAGATTCAATTCCATCCATACCTATTCCTGCTTCGGGCACACCATCGTCAAGGGCATAATAATTATAAAATTTTTGAGTAAAATATGCTGTATCGTTTCTTCTATATTCTTCAGGCACATTTGAATTTAAGTTTAATACCGATTTAATTGAAACTTCAACTGTATCTTTTCCATTAAAAAATATGGGGTTAAATATTGTTGATGTATAAACAAAATCGTGTATAACATAAGTATGTGCATACATATCAACTGTACCACCAATATTTCTTATACTATCAGGATAGGTTTCAAAACCAGGAACTTTAAAGTATAAGTTTCTATCAAACCCAATGGTTGAGTCGCCATAATTTCTATACGATTGAATATTATTTTTATTATCAAAACTTGTATTCATATGTTTGCATGGAATTGCATAGTAATCTTTAAGATAAGATTTTGGGGTTGTTACAAAGCCAACATCATTAATTGTAGTGTCATTTACACTCATTCCTGTATCTATACGTACTAAATCTAAATTCCAATAATCACCATTAGAAGAACGGTTATCGGAACTAACACTTGCGTAATTTAAAAACTGAATTTGAAATCCTTTTTTTAAATATGCTGTATCAGTAATTGGAATAAAAATTTGCTTAAAAGGGAAACTTGTTTCGCCAGCCATATGCCAAACACTTTTCCATTTAGCTTCGGGAGCTTTTATTTTTAATACCAATGAGTCTCTTGCTTCCGGTGGGTCGTAAGCTAAGCCTTGTGGCTGTACAAAAAAACTAATAAACACATTATCGCTTGGTGAGTATGCTAAATTTATTGGTTTAGATACTAAAGTATCAGCAATAAAGGTAAAATTATTTGCATTAGAATAAATATAACCATCTTTATCGATACAATCGAATGTTGCAACACCTTTAAATATAGGCGTATCTGCAAACGAATTATTTATAAAAACATTACTATCTAACCAAAATTTATTTGATGGATAAATTGAGCTTTGGGTAAAATCATCGAAAAAAGGTAATTCAAGTGTATCAATAACTTGAATGTTTTTTTCAATATTTTTTTTACTCTGTAATAAAACATTATTATCCAAACTTGTTTCTTTTAGCTGACCATAGGCCGAAGAAATTATAAAAACTAAAAAAAACAAAAATATATTATAATATTTCCTCTTCATCCTCTGTATTGTTATTTGTTATTGTTGTATCAATAATAATTTCAGGTACTAAACTTTTGTTAGTGGTTAACCATATATCGATAAACGACCCCATTGATGTTTTATTGTTGTTTGTAGGCATTGGATCTTGTTTGTAAACTACAGCATTTTCTGTATCTATTTTTGTTTTTACATCTTCATCGTAAAAAACACCTGAAATATTTATAAATGCATTATTTGCAACAGAATCGGCACTCAAATAATTTAATCCTATTAAGTTTGGTACAGGAATTTTTTCGCTATTTAAACCTTTGCCAATTTCTAAATCTATATAAGAGCCTTTAGGAATAACTGTCCCTGCATTTATTTCCTCTCCTTTATAATATTGTTTAAGTACATAATTCATAGCAAAATCAGGAACATATTTTTTTTCGCCAATTTTAAGTCCATAAGTTTCGGCATCGGTAATTGCTTGCCTTATTGATGTACCAACTAAATTTGGCATTTTAATTCTTTCTTGTGTAAAAGCATTAATTACAACAAATATTTTTCTATTTTCTTTAATCAATTCTCCTGCCACAGGTGTTTGTTCAACAATATTTCCTTTTTCAACCTCAGATAAATGTACAGAATCAATTATTTGAAGAATTAAGTTATTACTGTCTAAAACTTTTTGAGCCATAACAGAGTCCATTTCTAAAATATTAGGAATAACAACCTCTTCATTATGAGAGGTGTATTCATCTATACCATAGCCTACTAACCAAAACGAAAGCATTAACAACGCTACAACAGAAACTAAATTTATTATAAAAATTTTACTTTTTATATATCTGAAAATTATCATATAATTTATAAATATTTTAACTAAACAAAGATACAAAATATTTACTTTTATTTTTTATTTTAAAAAAATAACACTAAGTACTTGTTTTTTAACCAAGTAAGTTGTATTTTTACGCTATTATTTAATTTAAAACAACATGAAAATAAAAGGAGCAGCTTTAAAATCGACTGTTGAGTTTGTAAAACATAACTTCGGTAACGATTATACCAATTGGCTGAAAAAATTACCCGAAGAATCAATTTCTATATTAAACAACAATATTTCTAATACTAAATGGTATTCGTTTAAATATGCACAATTAATACCAACCGATTCAATTGTAGAAAGCTTTTACGATGGAAAAATTGACGGGGCAAAAGAAATTGGCAAATATTCTGCAACAAAAAGTTTAAATGGTATTTTTAAAATATTTGTAAAATTAGGGTCACCAAATTTTATAATTAGTAGAGCCACTAAGATTTTTCAAACTTATTATAAAGACTCTTCAATCGAAATAATATCATCAACAAAAACAAGTGTAATTTTTAAAATTTCTAACTTTAACGAACTAGATAAAAACACTGAAGCAAGAATAAGTGGTTGGATGGAAAAAGCAATAGAAATTTCTGGAGGAAAAACTGTAAAAGCAAATATTGTTAGCTCTATTACCGATGGCGACGATTATTCTGAGATATTTATCACGTGGGAATAACCCGTAATAATGCTTATACATCTGTAAAATAAAGTATTTTATAAAATAAATGACACTTAAGCTATTTTTAATCGTTAAAAATAATACTTTTAATGCAACCTATTTTGAATAGGAAACGTCAATAAATTAAACTAATGCATAGTATAGATAAAATAGTTGAAGGCTGTAAAAATAATAACAGAAAAGCCCAAAAATTATTATACGATAAGTACTCTCCAATTATGATGGGTATTTGTATGCGATATGCATTAAGTACTGATGAAGCTCAAGATGTATTGCAAGAAGGTTTTTATAAAATTTTAAAGCAAATCAACCAGTTTCAAAATAAAGGTTCTTTCGAGGGTTGGATGAAAAGAATAATGGTTAATACTGCTATAACTAATTACAGAAAAAATTTAAAGCATTACAACCAATATGATATTGATGACGTACACTCTGATATAAATAGTACATCGATGTTTAATAGCGATTTTACACACGATGAATTATTAAAACTAATTAGAGAATTACCAAAAGGCTATAGAGTTATTTTTAATTTATATGCCATTGAGGGATACAAACATAAGGAAATTGCAGAGATGTTAGATATTGATATTGCAACATCAAAATCGCAATATTCTAGAGCTAAGAAAGTACTTAGAACAAAAATGGAGAAAATAAGTAAGATTAAAATTTAATGATACGAAATACAGAAATAGAAGATTTATTTAATAATTCGTTTAATAATTACTCTGTTGAGCCGGAAAACTCAGCTTGGGAAGGCATTGAAACAATATTAGACGATAATATTGCAGAATTAGAGTATAAAGCTAAATTTAGTAATTACACTTATACGCCAAACTCTGCAGTGTGGAATAAAATAGCTACAAAATTATGGCTCGGTAATTTTATGAATTTATCTTATAACTCGTTTAACATTTATTATGCTGCATCTATAATTATTGCACTAATAGGTAGTACATTATTATTTAATAACTTTCAGAACAAACAAAAAACCGCAATCACAAAACATCAAATTACTTTAAATAATTTAGCAGATAATAATAATAATAATAATGGCAAAAAAGAAAACTCGACTAATAACAATAATAGCGTGCAAGACAACACCAACAAAAATATAATTAGTGCTAATAAAAACAATAGTGATTCTAAAAATAGCACTTCAAATATTAACAATACAAATATTAACAATACAAATATTAACAACACAAATATTAACAACACAAATATTAGTAATAATTTAAAAAACGCTAATAATTTTTATTTTCCAGAAGAAATTGACTCCGTAAAAAGCAAAACAATAATCAAGAAACAATACAACAAAGCAGATAAACTTATAACCGAGAACAAATCAAATATTACAAAGCCTATTATTATAACAAAATACATTAAAGACACTGTAATTATACGCGATACTATAAAAATGGTAATTAGAGACACCATATTTAAAGACAAACCTAAAGATATTTTATCAAAAGGAACAGACTTTTCGCCTTGGTCTATCGATGCGTATTATAGTCCTATGGCATTTAATATTTCAACAAAAGCACCAAATAACATTCAAGAAAGTATAGATACTAGTTATTCTGGCATTTATAATTGGTCATTAGGTTTAAATGCAAATTATAAAATTAAGAATTTCAATATTCAAGCAGGTGTTGCATATACAAAATACATCGAAAACTACACTTATAGAGACGAAAAAATTATAACAAATACATATAATGACAAAAGATACATGGCTGTTGGTGAATATACTTATATTGACAAATATACCGATTGGGTTATTTCAGGTTCGCATACCGAAGTTGAAGTAGACACACTATCATCAAGCTTTGAATTAGTTGAATACCAGCTACCTCACGCCACAGTTATTGATACTGTGTGGAGTTATAATTTAGACTCTTCTACTGTAGTTGTAATGGACTCAACACAAATAATAAAATACGACACACTAACAGCTATAAAATACGATTCGGTTAAAGTAACCGTTGTTGATACAGTAAAAGAAATACACTTTATTGATGTAAGAAATCAATATTCTTATATTGAAATCCCAATTATGATTGGCTACGAATTTAATGCAAAACATAAATTTTCTTACGTAGTAAATGCAGGTTTAGTAACTGGTATTTTTGTAAATGCTAAAGGAAAAGGAATTACATTAAGTAATGAAATAGTTGACTTAAATACTCTGCCATTTATGAAACTTACTTTTACAGGAATGGCTACCGCAGGAGTTCATTATAAATTTACAAAAGAAATGAGCTTTATTTTAGAAGCTACATATCGTAAAAACTTCACATCTATATACCAAACAGATTACTTTACAGAGAAGCGTTTTAATTCTCTTGGATTAAGAGTTGGTGTAAAGTATAGATTTTAATAAATCACTACAATCCTAACTTCTCAAAAAATAAGGAAATAAGACTAGGGTTTAAAATCAAAGGAAATAAAAACCCAAACACAGCTCCAAAAAAATGTGCTTCGTGTCCAATATTATCGTTAGATTTTTTAGCCATATAGTACGAATACACCAAATATAAACCTGCAAATATTATCCCCGGAATAGGAACAATACCGAAAAAGTATATTAAACTCATTGGGTCGAAAAACACCGAGGCAAATAACACTGCAGAAACAGCACCAGAAGCTCCAACTGCATTATACCAATGATTATCTTTTTGTTTAAAAACATTATATACCGACGAAAATAAAACACCTCCAACATATAAAATAATAAAAAACAAACTAGCATTATTTCCAAAATATTCAGCAAAACGGTACTCAACATTTCTACCAAAAGAAATAAATACCATTATATTTATAATTAAATGTGCCCAATCAGCATGAACCAAAGCATGTGAGAAAATTCTATACCATTGTTTTTTATGATAAACCAAATAGGCATTAAATCTTAATTTAGACATTAAATCGTCGTTTCTAAAAGCTAGAAACGAAACTATTCCTGTAAGTACACTAATAAATAAAGTAATGCTCATATTTTAATTTGTTTAAGTTAAATTACAAAGTTACAATTATACATTTATAATCCCCTATCAGATTAACAGTTTGCCTAACCCGCATTATTCATAAAATCCAACAATATTACATATAACCTGTTTATAAACAATTCGTTATCACAAAACCCAAATCACCCAAATTTGGGAGGTTATATTTTTCAATATACATTTTTCTTTTCCTGATACTTCGTTGCAAACCATTTGC
>CAMZKE010000027.1 GCA_947311115.1 uncultured Bacteroidales bacterium
GAGATGGAGCAAGTCTTTCAAAACTAGCTGATAGAAGGGTAAAAAAAGTAAAAAAGAAATAACAGATGCGCTACAAGGGCAATGGAGTGAAGAATACCTTTTGTTAATGCCTGAATAGTGTTGACCGTTTTCACTCACTTATCTCTATTTCATTTTAATTTTGGAGCGATGTTTGAACCTGAGGTTTTTTGTCCACAGCCCAAAGGGCTGTTAATGCCCAAAGACTGTGTTTTTAATTCCGTTGCTGATTTCTCACCATCGGTCTCTTGTCTGCTACAAATATAATCATTTTCAAATTCAAATGGAGTTTTTCTTTGTAACTTTATATGAGGTTTTTCAAAATTATAAAGATAGATACTTCGGTCAACCTCTTTGATTAATTCTTCAAAAGAGTTAATACTTCTGTGTTTTAAGTAATTATTCTTTATTACTCCATTTATTCTTTCAGCCTTGCCATTCTCCCAAGCATATTCACACATACTATTTTTGATTTTATATTTACTAGTTATTTTTAAAAATTCTTTTGCATAATATTGACCACCTCCATCGGAATGAAATATTAAGTTTTCAATAGATTGATTAGCCTTGTTTCTTAATTTAATAGCCTTATTTAAAGCAGGTATAGTAGTTTGCTCGGTTGTTAATCTTTGCGAAGTACAATGACCTACTATTCTCCTAGTAAAAGCATCAATAATAAAGGTTATATAATAAAATCTACCATTTAGTTCGTAATAAGTTATATCACTTTGCCATATCATATTCATCTTATCAATAGTAAGTTCTGAAATCAAATTATCAAACCTTACAACTCCTGAACTATCAGTTGTTATTGCCCAGTTTTTTGCTCTTTTAGACATCAACCCCTCTTGTCTGCAAAATTCCTCAAATACATCTCGTCCCATTGTGGTTGGTTGTAATTTGTAATACATATCACGAACTCCCATAGTTGGGTGATTTTCTCGTATCTGATAAATTAATAATAGTAATTGTTCTTGTTCTGATTTACGAACTAAAAATCTATCTAAATATTGATGAAAAGCTTGCTTACTTATTCCAATACTTTTATATAGAAAATTCATACTAAACCTGTGTTTTTGTCGGTTTTGCCAGAAGTGTTGGACAGTGATGTAGAATGTTTTTTTTTAATGTCAATTCCATATTTTTCCTCTGCTATTTCAATCATCTTATCTTTAAAATCCAATTGAACTTGCTTTTGTCCGATGATTTGTTCTAGTTCTGCTACTTTCTCTTTTAATGAAAGCAACTCTCTTGTATCGCTCTGACTTTCTACAATTAAACGCTCTTCTTTTTCTTTCATAGTTCCATATTTTGAAATCCATCTATAAACATTTGTTGCTGTAACTTGGTATTGTTTACTTATTTCTGAGACTTTTGTTTTGCCTATTTCAATTTCCCTTACTTTTTTTTGCTTAAATTCATCACTAAAACGTCTTCGTCTTCGTTCTGATACACTCATCTTAAATTCTTCTATTCTTGCCATTTTTTTTCACTTTTTTAAAATTTATTCACTTTTTTAGTGGTCGACGTATTTCAAGCATTGACATTATAAGCAGATTACACCTAATGTTGTTTGATTATATGAATAATGCGGGTTAAATCACTAATATAAAGTACATTAATTATAAGTGCGAATCAATATTTTATTAATATATTTGTTATATGGAAAACAAAAAGCTAATAATATTTGTTGCCGTCATATCTACAGTATTTATAAGTATTATTTCGTGTAAAAAGGATGAAGAAATAGAAGCCGGAAGGAAAGATAGTTCTAATAAATTAGAAATTAATTTATCAGGTAGCCTACAAAATCCAGCCTTTTCGCCTGATGGAAAAACTATAGTTTTTACTAGGTTTAAAAATGGATATAATAAACCCCCATCTGATTTGTATATATACAATATTGAAACAAAAGTGTTGAAACCATTAATGAATGACGGAAATAGTAATGTAAATTTACCCGGAGAATGTTGGAATAATATAAATAAATCAATTGTGTTTTCAGCTGAAAGAGAAGATGGAGATCAAATATATTACATTCAAGAAAATAGTAATTTAGGACACGAAGTAAAAATAACAAGCAGATCTGATAGTATTGGTTTCGAGCCTACATTTTCACCTGATGGTGAATGGATAGTTTTTGAAAGTCATAAATTAGATGAAGAAAATAAAGGTGTAATAACAAAATACAAAATTGATGGTACTTCCGGGTATATTTATCTAACACTATTTAATGAAGATTGTAAGCAACCTAATTGGTCTGCAAACGGTAATAAAATATTGTATCAGAAGAAAGAAGATGAACAATGGGACATTTGGGAAATGGATACAGATGGCAATAATAAAAGAAAAATTACAAATTTTTCAGGAAACAAAACTGATGCTGTTTTTACTAATGACGGACAATACATTATTTTTAGCTATGAAAATGAGAATATAGAACTCGCTAATATATATAAAGTTGCCGTTTCAGGTGGAAATTTAACACGATTAACAAATTATGAAGGTTACGATGGTGCTGTTTCAATATCACAAGACGGTACAAAACTTATTTTTGAATCAACAACAAAAGACCCTGATAAAAGCAAAGGTGCAACTCTATGGTTATTAAATCTATAATGTATTTTTTTACTATTTATAAAATCTGATTAATAATTTTATTATTAATACATTCAACAAAAATATCTTTCTTTATTTCGTAATATGTATTTTTACCGTCTCGTTTAGATATTAATATACCTTTGTTCTTGAGTATACCCAAATGATGCGATATTGTTGCTTGTCCACAGCATAGCATTGTGTATAATTCGGTTACATTATGTTTATTACCATCTTTCAGTTTATTTAATATACTAATTCTGGTAGGATGAGCAATTGCTTTAAGCATTTCTGCTGCTTGCTCAAGTTTTTCATCAGATATTTCAATCATAGTACAAAAGTTTAATATTTATACATACAAATATATAAATAACTACAATTAATATATATGAGATTTATCAGTACTTTTGTAAGGTGAAAAATAAATCGGTAGTAATAGGATTAAGTGGAGGAGTTGATAGTTCGGTAGCAGCAGTGTTACTTAAAGAACAAGGCTATAAAGTTATTGGAGTTACATTAAAACTATGGGAGCAAACAGGCAAATTTAAAGACCAATCATATATTAATGAGGCTAAAAATATTGCAAAAAAACTTAAAATTAAGCATATAGTTATTGATGCTCAAAAAGAGTTTAAACAAACTGTTGTACAATACTTTATAAGTGAATACTTAAATGGTAAAACTCCAAGTCCTTGTACTTTATGTAACAACAAAATAAAATGGAAACTACTATCAGATATTGCAAATAAATATGATTACAAATTTATTGCAACAGGGCATTATATTAATATTAAGCAAATTAACAATTCATTTTATATTGAAAAAGGAATTGATGAAATAAAAGACCAATCTTATTTTTTATGGGAATTAACTAACGATATTTTAAAAAAAAGTTTAACACCACTTGGTAAATTAAATAAAACTGAAGTGAGGAAACTAGCTTCAAAATATGGACTTAATAATATTTTTAACAAAAAAGAAAGTATGAGTGTTTGCTTTTTACAAAACACTGATTATAGAACATTCATAAAAAATAACATTGATGATAAATCAAATATTACCAAAGGCAAAATATTTAATACATTAGGATTAGAAATTGGTACACACAACGGTATAGCATATTATACAATAGGACAAAAAAATGGATTAAATATTACAACTTCAGGAAGCTTTTATGTAAAAGAAATTAATGCAAAAACTAATTCGCTTATAGTTTCAACAAAAAAAGAACTAAATAAACGAGAAATTTTAGTAAATAATTTATCTTTTATAAATATTAACGATTTACAAACATACAATGGAAAACTTACTATAAAAGTTCGTGGTTATGGTTTAAATCCGGAAAAAGAATGTATGGTTAATTTTATAAATGCAAACTTATTAAAAATAGTTTTTAATGATGATGCATGGGCTCCTGCACCTGGTCAACCGGTAGTTTTTTATTATGATAATTTATTGCTCGGAGGTGGTATTACCGTATAATTTTGTAATAAATTACGAGCTAGCTAGGGTCACATTAAATTTATGGGTATTAAGCAAAAAGTTTAGTCAGTCTAAATAGGAAAAAGTCGATATTTTTCACACCTCTAAGATTAGCTCTAAAATGTTTTATTTTAGAGTTGAAAGATTCAGCAAAAGCATTAGTATTTCTATTTATAAAGAAGTTCATAATACTATCAAAATTATATCTAATGGTATAAATAAATGTTTTTATTTCAGTAGCAACGCATTCAGCTTTGTCAAGCCAGGAATTTAATCTAAATTTAGCCTCATTGTAATTTTGTTCCTCATATATATTCCTAAATTCCATAACAAAATGATAAAATTTTTCAATAATAGGATATTCTTTGAATAATACACTAGCCCTTTCTGTTTGATTTTCTGTCCATTTATTACTATCTCTGAATAATAAATATCTACTTTTAGCCAATAATTCTTTATGAGTATCTCCATTGGTTAGGACAAGAGGCTTGTACTTATACCCAATATTTTTTGCTTGTGAAATAGCTATATTCTCATTGTCAATAGCATTCCATCTATATTTTATCCTTACATGTTGTAACACTTCAATTATTAATTTTATAACATGAAACCTATCTGTTATTATTTTTGCATTTGGAAATAAACTTTTTGCTGCTTTCTCCATATTTCTAGGCATATCAATACTTACTTCTTTTACCAATTCTCTTTGTGCTAATGGTATTTTGCTTACTACATCGATTATATCTTGAGATTTAGTTCCTTTAATCATTGCCATTAGAGAACCTTGTTTCCCTTTTCCGGGTCAAGTTCAAAGTATGGGGAGTAATGTTATCTTTGCAATAAAAAATCTATGGAAAAATACTTATTAAAGTTCGTGTTACCAGAAATTGTAACATCTCATTTTACCATTACAGCGGTTCAAGAGTTGGGCGATATTTCAAGCAAAACGATGTTTCTGGATATTTATTTAGAAGAAAAGAATCAACTTCCAGAAGGTTTAGATTCAAGCTTATATGAATCTAAAGGTTTTTCATCAAGTTCAAGAATACAAGATTTTTCTATACGTGGAAAAGCCGTATTTTTAAATATAAAACGTCGTCGTTGGCGGCATAAACAGACTAATCATCAAGTAACAAAAGACTTAAGTATTGTTTCAGCAGGTTCACGGATATCCAAATAATTTGCTGATTTTTTAAAAGAATTTGATTGAAACAAAAGAATATACGATAAGTAATATTGCTAGTTATCAATTTATTAGGCCTGACAAATTAAGAAGGCAGTATAAAAAACACTTTAGTAATTTTAAAGAATGGGATCAACTTCCACACGCAGAAACCTATATGCTTTTCCCTGATAATATAGGTGAATATCTAAGTATTGATGAAGTAAACCTGTCGCAAGGAGAACTGTATACCTTTATAACCAACAAAAAAGGTAAAGTCAGAAAGAAAAGTATTGTGGCTAGTATTAAAGGAACAGCCTCACAAGACATATTTAATGTCATTAACAAAATTCCATTAGAACAAAGATTAAAAGTTAAAGAAGTGACCTTAGATATGGCTAGAAATATGGAGGCTGCAGTAAAACTTAGTTTTCCTAATGCTAAATTAGTTACCGATAGGTTTCATGTCGTTAAATTACTTTTAGAATCACTCTCTCAGGTTAGAATGCTGTATAGAAGAGAAGCTATTGAACAAGAAAATACAGATATTGAGCAAGCTAAAAAAGAAAAAAGAGTTTATCATGCTTTAGAATTATCAAATGGAGACACGCTTAAACAGTTATTAGCTAGAAGTAGACATGCCATATTTAAAGAATCCTCAAAGTGGACTGAAAATCAGAGGCAAAGAACTGATATCCTGTTTGAATTATACCCTGATATTAAACATGCATATAATATTACAATGAAGTTTAGAAAAATATATGACGTAACAAGTAAACTTGAGGCTAAGGGACTTATGGAATCATGGATTGATGATGTTTTTGAAAATGAAGAAAAATATTTTTTTACCGCAGCTAACTCTATAAAATATCATTTGGAAAATATACTTAACTTCTTTAATAATAGAAATACAAATGCAAATGCTGAGTCATTTAATGCCAAAATAAAATTATTTAGAGCAAATCTCAGAGGGGTAAGAAATATAGATTTCTTCTTATTCAGATTAGCTAAACTTTTTGCTTAGTCCCCACAAAATGAATGTGACCCCCTTTTCCTTGTTTATTTGATAATACTGTATATAATTCATCGTACGACAAGGCTGTTTCATCTAAGCTTATATGTTCTGATATATTGTTTGGATATAACAAATATTCTTGAGCGTGACTTTTTTGATCCCAATTATCAAAACCACTTGTGTAATGTTTGTAATTATACCTAACTTTATATGGCTTTACGTAATAATAGCTTGATATGTTTGTGATAGTATCTTCTCGTGTATCAATTTCTACCTTTTAAAAAATCAGATAATTCTTTGCTTATCTTTACGCCTTATGCTTTAAAATTATATTGATTTCTTACTATCTTTTTTGTCTGCTTATGACGCCAACTTCTGCGTTGTATATTAATATATACAGGTTTGCCTCGTAAAGGAAAGTCTTGTATAGTAATTTCTGAGCTAACTCCTTTTGCCTCATAATCTTGGCCTTGATCTCCTTGCTGTGCGTGGTAAACATTTTTTTCTTTTAGCTTTATTAATATATGAGAGGGCATTTTTACTGTCTCTGACACTTCTATTATTGATAACAAGTCAAAATATTCTATTAATTCTTTTGGTAACAAAAATGTTAAAATTTTATTCGTTTCTTCCATATCTTTTTTTTCGCTAATTTAATAAAAATCCCCATATTTTATAACTGACCCGCTAGCTATAAAATATGGGGGATTATTTTTTTCTATATGAATAATCAGGGTAAATAGACAAAATGCTAAAGGCAAACTAATACTACTAAATGTACTAAAATTTAGTTACCTAACTATTTTAATAACAGAATTATCCGTTGAGTTATCTTTTAATTCTTGTATTGTTTTATTGAATTTGCGATGTTTAAAATCAGGATTAATTTCACATAGAGGATATAACACAAAATTGCGTGCTTGTAGTAATGGGTGGGGTATTTGAAGTTTATCGGTTGTAATTGTTTCGTTTTCATAAAAAAGAATATCTACATCAATTAATCTATCAGTATATCCTGTTCCTGTTCTTTTTCTGCCAATTTTATTTTCAATTAAAAATAATTTGTCTAATAGTTTTTGGGGTAATAATTTTGTGTTTAATTCTACAGCAATATTATAAAATGAGTTTGAGCTTTCAAAACCCCAAGCACTTGTCTCGTATATTGACGATTGTTTAGTTACCTTGCCGCATAATTCATTTAACATATTTACAGCCGTACTTAAATTTTGTTTTTTATCTCCTATATTTGTTCCAATTGATAAGTGTGCAATCATAACAATAATTATGGTTTATTTTTAAAATTAGATTGTAAATATACTGCAACATAGAATAAAATAAAAATTGTGAGATTATTTATATTAATTACATGCTTAATTATAAGTGCGAAACTTTAATAAAATAACTACGGTTAATTATCTAATACTAATTGATAATATATATATAAATAGTTACTTTTGCACAAAAATATATATTATGGACTTAACCGAATTATCAGCAATTTCTCCAATAGATGGGAGATACCGAGGCAAAACACAAGATTTTGCAAAATATTTTTCAGAATTTGGATTAATTAAATATAGAGTTCAAGTTGAAGTTGAATATTTTATTTCGTTAACTGAATCGGGAATAAAAATGTTATCCGGTGTAAACCATAATGTTTTTCCAAAACTACGCGATATTTACCGTAATTTTTCTGAAGATAAGGCACAAAAGATTAAAGATATTGAAAAAGTTACTAATCATGATGTTAAAGCTGTTGAATATTTCCTTAAAGAAAAGTTTGATAATTTAGGTTTGTCAGAATTTAAAGAGTTTATTCATTTTGGTTTAACATCGCAAGATATAAATAATACCGCTACACCTTTATCGTTAAAAGAAGGTATTGCTGCTGTTTATACCCCTGAATTAAATAATATTTTAGAAAAATTAACCGAGCTTTCTACCGAATGGAAAGATATTTCAATGCTTGCACGTACACATGGGCAGCCTGCTTCGCCTACTAAATTGGGTAAAGAAATAATGGTTTTTGTTGAACGATTAAATAAACAAATTGGTTTGTTAAATTTAGTACCATATTCGGCTAAATTTGGTGGAGCAACGGGCAATTTTAATGCCCATCATGTTGCATTTCCTGATATGAATTGGGTAGAATTTGGTAATGCTTTTGTAAATAATGTTCTTGGTTTAGAACGTTCTCAAATTACAACTCAAATTGAACATTATGATAATTTAGCTGCTCTTTTTGATAGCTTGAAACGAATTAACACAATTCTTACTGATTTATCTCGTGATATTTGGACATATATATCTAATAATTATTTTAAGCAAAAAATTAAAAAAGGAGAGGTTGGTTCGTCGGCAATGCCACATAAGGTTAACCCTATAGATTTCGAAAATGCTGAAGGTAATTTTGGTATAGCAAATGCAATTTTTGAGCATCTATCAGCGAAGCTTCCAATTTCACGCTTACAACGTGATTTAACTGATAGTACTGTTTTACGTAATATAGGAGTTCCGTTATCGCATACTATAATTGGGTTTAAATCACTACTCAAAGGTTTAAATAAGTTAATTGTTAAAGAGGAAGAATTTGCTAAAGATTTAGAAGCAAATTGGGCAGTAGTTGCTGAGGCTATTCAAACAGTTTTACGTCGCGAAGGATACCCAAAGCCTTACGAAGCTCTAAAAGAATTAACTCGTACAAACCAGGGTATTACAAAAAAGTCAATGCAAGAGTTTATTGATACTCTTAATGTAAACGATGATATTAAAACCGAATTAAAGAAAATTACACCAGCTAATTATACAGGAGTATTTTAAAATTATTCGTATAATTTTAAAATACTTAAGAAGCGTTGATTTTGTAAAAAGTCAATGCTTTTTATATATCAGTAACTTTAAATTCAGTTCTGCGATTTTTTGCTCTGCCTTGTTTTGTTTTGTTTGTGGCAATAGGCTTATCAAACCCGTAACCCTTGTATGTTAATCTTGATGCACTAACACCATTGTTTATAAGGTAAGTATAAACAGTTTTTGCTCTATTATCTGATAAGGTAATATTATGCTGTCGTGTTCCTTGATTATCGGTATGTCCGCCAAGTTCAATTTTAACATTAGAATTATCGTTTAAAAACTCAATTAATTTTGTTAATTCGGCTTTAGATTTGGGCTTAAGTTCATACGAATCTAATTCAAAGAAAATATTTTTAAGTACTACTTCTTTTCCAATTTTTATTGGTTGCAAATCAATATTTTTAACAAAAGCTTGATTTACATCAAAATTAGTTGGTAATAAAAAATTATCGGAATATGGCAAATAACCTGTTTTTTGTACATTAAAGGCATACTCCTTTCCAATAGGTAAAACAACTAAGTATTTACCGGTAGCTTTGTCCGATACATTTTTGGTTATTTGTTTACCTGTACTTAAATCGATAAGCTCAAATTTTGCTTCTAAAACTTTTTTTGTATCTATATTCCGTACAATTCCTGTAACATAAGTTGAAGGTGTAGGGCGTGCTGCCGGATAAAGTTCAAATTTATAAATATCTAAATCTGTTTTACCTTCCTCTCTGCTTGCTGTTAAATACGCATAATCACCTGCATTATTAATAAATAACCCACGTTCTTCTTTAGCTGTATTAATAGGATAACCTAAATTCATAGGTTTGCTCCAATTCCCCGCAGAATCCATGCGGCACATAAAAATATCTTGGTCGCCAAAACCAATATGTCCGTCAGATGTAAAATATAAAGTTTTTCCATCGGGGTGAATAAATGGCGACATTTCTTTACCATTTGAGTTTACTGTATCGCCAAGGTTTTTAGGATTTGACCAATGTCCATCAGTTTGTAAATGCGACACCCAAATATCCATTTTACCTTTTGTACCTCTTCTGTTACTTACAAAATAAAGAGTACGACCATCAGCTGTAACCGATGGTTGCGACTCCCATGCACCTGTATTTACCGGCGAACCTAAATTAATTGGAACAGCCCAACGATTTCCTGTTTTTCGAGTTTTGTAAATATCACACTTTCCTTTACTATCTCTACGCATGCATGCTGTAAAATAAAACCATTGTCCGTCAGCCGAAATACTTGGAGCTCCTTCATTTAGCTTTGTATTTAGCGGTTTACCTAATTGATATAACTTCCCCCATTTACCATCAACTTGTTTTTTATTCATAAAAAAATCTTCATGCCTATTTTTTCTGCTCAATGGATAATTCATATCAACAGGAATAAGTTTAGTTGTATAAAAAACTTGTTCGTCAGCAGTTATTAATGGCCAATAATCGTCGTATTTTGTATTTATTTTATTACCCATATTAATTGGGTTAAATGGCACAGGATTTTTTTTAGAATTTGTACAAAATGTTGCTTTTTTAATACTTTTTTCCAAACTTCTAACTATTCGAGGGTGTAAATCTTCAAAATTGCTTGCTTCGGTATATGCAGTTAATGCCTCTTGGTATTGTCCGTTTCTAAAATATGCTTCGCCCAACTCAAAATACAGTTGCGATGAAAAATGAGGTTTTGCTTCGCTTGCTTTTTTATAATATTCTAATTCTTTGTCAGGTTTATCTAAATTATTGTAAATATCACCTATCATCCAATATGCTTCAACAAAATGCTCATCATATTTTACTGCTTTTTCTAAAAATAATAAGGCGTTATTAGTATCATAATTATTATAATACATTCGGGCTTTTTCGTATGTTTTTATTGCACGCTTATTTGTTGTACTATAAGTTTTTTGCGAAAAACTGTATGTTGATATTAATATTAAAATAATAGCAATTTGCTTCATATTACTTTCTTTTATTTTTAAAAAAATCTTGCAAAAGTGTTAATGCTTCTTGTTCTAACACTCCTGTTTCAAGTTCTGTTTTAGGATGTAGAGCTTTTTCTGTAAATTGCGAATAGCCTCGTTTTTTGTCGAAAGCTCCAAAAATAACTTTGCCAATACGCGACCAGTACAGTGCTCCGGCACACATTAAGCAAGGTTCTAATGTTACATACAAAGTACATTTATCTAAAATTTTATTTTGTAAATATTCTTGAGCTGCTGTTATTGCTAAAATTTCGGCATGTGCAGTAACATCGGTAAGTAATTCTGTTTGATTATGTGCTTTTGCTATTACTGTATTGTTACATACAACAACTGCACCAATAGGTACTTCGTCTTCTTTAAAAGCAAGTTCTGCCTCTTTTAAGGCAATTTTCATAAAATACTTGTTATTATACATTACTTATTTTTTTATAAATGTTTTTGATGTGTTACCAACTTTTAATATATAACTGCCTTTTTCTAAATCAGCTATTTGAACTTTAAATTTTAAATTTTGAATTTTAAATTGTCTAAGTATATTTCCATTAATATCAAGTATTTGTGCGTTGTTGCCTAATTCTTTTTTATTTTTTCTTTTTAACTCTACAAAAAGTATATTTTTTGTAGGGTTTGGATAAATTTTAATTAGTTCTGTTTTATCATTTTTTTTTATTTCTTCTGTAGAAACAGGTCTGTCCCACCATGCAAAACAATATTCTCCAATTTTTAGAGTGTCAACCTGCACATAACCTGAATGAATGTTCCCATGAGTATTATTACTTTCTATTTGCCAATCAACTTTTTTATTTGGTCTGTATAATAAAACTAGAGAATCTTCATTAATTAGAGATAAATCAGTATCTAAAACAGCATCATTATAAGTGAATTTAGTTCTGCAAACGAAATCGTTGGGAAAATATCCATCAATTTGCCAATAATGAGTTGTTGAAATATGAAAATCTTCTATAGGTGTATAAAAGTTATCAGGCAATACCCAATTATGAACAATTCTTACTTTTGCCGAATCTGTTATTGCTGTAATTTGTAAATTAATATCATTGTATGTTAAAGTATGGTATCCTGTTGTTTTGTAAACTTCTTCAATTTTAACAGATGCATCCATAAGTTCAATATTTCTATCAATCCATACGCTATAAGGGTTAAAAGGGATTGTATATGTTTGACTACCTGTTTCTCCGGAAAAAATTAGTACTGTGTCGATATATGACCAATCTGGTTTCATAAAACTAATTGGTATTCGATTTGAATTTGCAAAGTTAGGTTTATGTCTTAATTTTTGCTTTATGTAAACTGTTACATCATAATTTGCACCATTTTGCACTGTGTTAAACGAATCAATATCAAACTGAGAAAACCCGGGTGTAAAAATCCAGCTATCAAAAAAATCGGTTAAATCAATTCCGCTTGAGGCTGATAAATTATCTCGTAAATCTTCTGATGAAGCATCTTTAAAATGAAAGTCGTTGAGATATGTTTGAACACCTGAGAAAAATTTATTATCACCTAAATAATATCGTAAAGTATGAACCATATCAGCACCTTTATTATATACAGTAGAACCATAAGTTATTGTTTGAGGTATTCCTGAAACTGCATAATATCCTCCATCATCGTTATGTGCATTATGAAGTACATCGTAATGATTTGCTCTTACATAATTTTTAAAAGCTAAATCGCCATAAATATTTTCTTCAAAAATTGATTCGCAATAAGAAGCCCAACCTTCGTTAAGCCACATATCTTCAGGAGTGCGACAAGTTACCAAATCGCCAAACCAATGGTGAGAAAGCTCGTGAGCCCAAAGAGTTTCGTAAGTTAAGCTACCATTAATTACAGCTGCCGGATATGCAATATTTGTAGCATGTTCCATTGCTCCTGAGTTAAACGGTACAGCAACATAACCAACCCGTTCCCACATATACGGCCCAAAATGTTGCTCAAAAGTATTTAGTACAGGATTTAAATTTATAAACGATGCTTGTGCGTTTGAAACTTGATTTGGTGCTACATAAATTGCCGTAGGAATACTTCCGTTTATTCCGTTAAATGTGCCTTCTACTGCTGCATAATCAGACACTGCAACAGATGCTAAATATGTTGGTATATTGTTGTGTAATACCCAATTATATGTTTTTGTACCATCTCCGTTATCTGTAGTGTTTTCAAGTGTTCCGTTACAAACAGCAGTTAAATTATCGGGTACAGTTATATTAAAAGTATAAAATGCACGGTCAACAAAATCATCTAAACAAGGAAACCATACACGCCCATAATTATGAGGTGTATCGGCAAAACCAACTCCTAAATTATATGCTGTATTTCCGTTAAAATAAAAACCTCCCCAACCTGAAGGGTCGGTTATTGGCGAGCCATTGTAAAACACTGTTATGTTTACTGTATCTGCTGTATTTAATACTGTTGCACTGTTTATTATTAGCAAAGTATCATTATATGAATACGTAGAAAGTACACTATCTATTTTTATTGAATCAATATTTAATTTCAATAAATCTAGTTTAATTTTTGTAATATTGTCTTGTTTTGGAGTAAGTTTTACAATTGTATGTCCTCTTATTATTTTATTAGTAAAATCGGTGATATTTAGATTTATATTATAATCTAACACGTCTAAAGTATCAGATTGTGGATGAGTGGTTAATGTAACTGATTTTCCTGCTCTACTACATTTATAATGTTGTGCAAAACTTATAAATATTACAAATATAAAATATACTGTTAGTATTATTTTTTTCATCTTATAGAAAATTTAACATGTTTAAAAGATTATAAAGTTAGTTGTTTGATTGGATTTTATCAAATATTTGATTTGTAAATGAGTAAAATATTCTTTTGTACAATTAATTAGTATTAACCCGGATTACAAGACTTTAGAAAAAGTAGCAAAAAATATCTAACTTTACGCGTAGTCAAAAAGCCTATGAATTTAATGGTGAGGTATACCATCCC
>CAMZKE010000028.1 GCA_947311115.1 uncultured Bacteroidales bacterium
CATCTAACTAAATTGGTAAAATTCTGAATATCACCAATATGGTATTTATCAAAATTTAGTTAGCTATTTTTTTGCTACTTTTTCTAAAGTCTTGTAATCCGAGTTAAGACTTGAGCTATGTAAACGGATATGAATATATAATTTTATTTTTTTTAAATAAAAACTAACTTTACCAAAAGTTTAGCAATGAAATACAACTTCGATAAAGAAATAAATCGTGAAAATACCAATTGTGTTAAATACGATTTACGTGATAAAGTTTTTAAGACAGAAAAAGATATTATCCCTATGTGGGTTGCTGATATGGATTTAGAAACACCTGAATTTATCAGAAATGCTGTTAAAGAAAGAGCAGAACACGAAATTTACGGATATAGCTATCGCCCCGAAACATATTATAATGCAATTGCAAATTGGCTGGAAATACGTCATAATTGGAAAATAAATCCGAGAAGTATTGCTTTTTCGCCTGGAGTTGTACCCGGTTTAGCACTTTCAGTAATGGCTTTTTCGCAAATAGCAGATAAAATAATTGTGCAACCACCTGTATATTTCCCGTTTTTTACTACAATTAAAGAAAATGGAAGACAAATATCGGAAAACAATTTAATAAACACAAACAATTATTACTCAATTGATTTCGATGATTTAAAAAAACGTATTGATGCTCGTACATCAATGATAATTATTAGTAATCCGCATAATCCTGTTGGACGCGCTTGGAAACGTGAAGAATTGCAAGAACTTGGCGAAATTTGTGTAAAAAACAACATAATTATTATTTCAGACGAAATACACTCCGATTTAGTTTTTGCACCACACAAGCATATACCAATGGCATCAATATCAGAAGAAATTTCAGATAGAACCATAACTTTTATGGCACCAAGCAAAACCTTTAATATGGCAGGGTTAAGCAGTTCGTTTGCGGTAATTACAAATCGCAAATTAAAAAAGATTTACAACTCGCATCTCGAAAGTTTACATCTTAATTTGGGCAATATTTTTGGAAATGTTGCTACAGAAGCTGCATATACAAAAGGGGCAGATTGGGTAGATGAAATGAAAAATTATATTAAAGCAAATATTGATTTTGCAAAAGATTTTATTGATAAAAACATACCGCAAATTTCTTTTGTAAAACCCGAAGCTACATATTTGATTTGGCTTAATTTTAAGAAACTTAACTTATCGGATAAAGAGTTAAACGATTTTTTAATAAATAAAGCAAGTATTGGTTTAAACACCGGTTCTGTTTTTGGTAAAAACGCTAGTGGATATATGCGTATGAATTTGGCTTGTACTCGCAAAACTTTGAAAACTGCTTTAAGTCAGTTGAAACAAGCTTTTTCTTACCAATAATTATTCATGAAATTTAAGGAAAATTATAGCGTATCTTCGTGTTAATTTGGTATAATTAATAATTATATTACGCACCTAAAGCAGACACGAATTACACTCGAAAAGATTACAATCTCAATATTACTTTAGTTTTAATAGTAATAAGTAAATCTAACCTATTTAAAAGAATTTATAAATAATTATAAGTTCCTTTAAATTTTAAAAAAGTTGTATTGGTATTATTAATTATGGTATTAACTTTTATTCTGTCTTCAATAAAAGTTAAACCGATTTTTATTTGCAATTCCTCATCTTTTTTTGGAACTATTATAGAGGTATATTTAATGTTAGCTCCATTTGTTAAAATTAAAGATTTATTAAACTCTTTTTCAAGTAATTCTTTTATAATTTGCAGTTGTACTACCCCCGGCAATACCGGATTTTCGGGAAAATGACCATCAAAAATATTATTATTTGGATTTATTGTAATAACCGAAGTTAATGTATCATCAATTAACGCCGAACTTTTTATTGTATATAAATTTGATATTAGCATTTTTGTTTTCAAAAGTAAATAAAAATATTTGAAAAAAAGAAAGGCTACCGGGCGGTAGCCTTAAATGAAAAAACATAAAAACAACAACTAAAACTTATTTAGTGATACAAAGATAAGCTTTATATTTTAATATTTTACTTAATAAAGTAAAATAAACCGAAACTTTTGTTAAGATATAGGTTATACTTTATAAATACTAAGGTATTTTTGATAAATTAATTGTTAATTTTATTCCTTTATGACTAAATTTAACTTTATCAGGTGACGATTTTGAAAAACCGATATTACTAATTACTAATTTTTTAAATAACCAAGTTTTTTGTGTAATCGATGTTACATAATTGCTATCAATATTAAAATTATAATAATTAAAAAAACCGTTATATTTTATTTTTTCAATTACCGATTTATCTGAAATATAGCTTTCTTTATTCACTTCTTGTGGATATATTTTTAAAAAAAGTTCAAAATCTCGTTGAAGAGTATTTATTAGTAATTTTTTATTTATAGGCTCTAATATTTGATGTATTTTAAATTTTTCTGATAAATTATTGTTAAACTCAAAATCAAAAATTTTCATACCAAGTTCCGATAAAAATACAATTCGATAACTGCTATCAGATTCCATTTTTTTTATTACCATAATACCCGAAAAATGCTTTTTGTACACATCAACAGTAGTACGATAAACAACTTTTTTAAAATCGCTGTCTAAAACAGATATTTGTTTATATTCAGTTTTTTTATAGCCTTTTCTTACAGGGTAAGAACAAGAATTAAAAATTATTACTATTATTATTATGTAAAATAGATACTTCATTTGCTTTGCAAAAGTAATAAAAAAGGGTGCTTAAAAAACAAGCACCCCAAACTTTAATACTAATAAAATATTTTATCCGCATTTTGAGTAACCACATTGGCTACAAACAACGCAACCATCTTGATAAACTAAAGTGTCTTCATGGTCACACTCAGGGCATTTTACACCCGGTTTTGCCTTTGTACCGTCTTTAATAAACTTTTTTAATGCACGCTCTACACCAACTTTCCACGAGTTTATAGAAACGCTATCAAGTTGTAACGACGATATTAAGTTTACAACATCCGGTATTGGCATTCCATGGCGTAATACACCGGAAATAAGTTTTGCATAATTCCAATATTCTTTATCGAATAATCGGTTTAAGCCGGCAAATGTTGCAGGATAACCTTGCTTATCTTTATATTGGAAATCGTATCGTTTTGTGCCATCATCATTTTTTGTTTTAATGATTACACCGGTTTCAATTCTTTTAGGAATATATAAAATATCCTCATCAACAATACCTGTAAATATTTCGTAAGGATGTCCGTCCATTAAACCCACAAAAGCAATCCATTCTTCGTTATTGTTACGAAAACGTACAACTTGTGCTTCTAAAACATTTGGGCGTTTTTTAGCTTCTAATTTCTTTTCTTCAGCTTCTTTTTTCTCATCTTTCGATATTAATACTCCTGAACGAGAACCATCTCTGTAAACAGTTACACCTTTACAGCCACTTTCCCATGCTGTTTGATATACTTTTCCTACAACTTCTTCTTCAATAGTTTTTGGCAAGTTTACTGTAACTGAAATTGAGTGATCAACCCATTTTTGAATTGCACCTTGCATTTTTACTTTTGCTACCCAATCAACATCGTTTGATGTAGCTTTAAAGTAAGGTGACTGTTCAATTAATTGGTCTATTACTTTATCGTCCATTGTTTCCATTTGCGATGCATCATGGCCATTAGCAGTCATCCAAGTTTTAAAATTATGATGAAAAACATTATACTCTTCCCACGAATCACCAACCTCATCAACAAAATCAACTTTTGCCCCTTTGTCGTTAGGGTTTACTTTTCTTCTACGTTTGTAAACTGGTAAGAAAACTGGTTCGATACCTGAAGTTGTTTGTGTCATTAAACTTGTTGTTCCGGTTGGAGCAATTGTTAATAATGATATATTTCTTCTACCGTACTTAGTCATATCGTTATATAACTCAGGGTCAGCATCTTTTATTCTTAATATAAATGGGTTATTTTTTTCTTTATCTGTTTCGTAAACAGGAAATTCGCCACGTTCTTTAGCCATATTTACTGATGAACTATATGCTGCAAGAGCTAATGATTTGTGTACTTCAACTGAAAAATCGATAGCATCGTCAGAACCATAACGTAATCCAAGAGCTGCAATCATATCGCCTTCGGCTGTAATACCAACACCGGTTCTACGACCTTCTAAAGCTTTAGCTTTAATATTTTCCCAAAGTTTACGCTCTACACGTTTTATTTCTAAATCTTCAGGGTCAGCCATAATTTTTTCAATAATAGCATCAACTTTTTCTATCTCTAAATCAATAATATCATCCATTATACGTTGAGCATAACCTACATGTTCTTTAAACAATTCGAAATTGAATTTTGCTTCAGGTGTAAACGGATTTTCAACATAGCTATAAAGATTTACAGCAAGTAAGCGGCAACTATCATAAGGACAAAGAGGAATTTCACCACAAGGATTTGTTGATACTGTTTTAAAGCCTTTATCAGCATAACAATCGGCAACCGATTCGTTAATTACTGTATCCCAGAATAAAATTCCCGGTTCAGCTGATTTCCATGCGTTATGAACAATTTTATCCCATATTTTTTTTGCGTCAACTTGTTTTGTAACTCTTGGATTATCCGATTCTATAGGCCACTGTTGTGTATAAACTTTTTCGTTTAATGCAGCACGCATAAAGTCATCATCAATTTTAATAGAAACATTAGCTCCTGTAACTTTTGTTCCATCAATTTTTGCATCAATAAAATCTTCTGCATCAGGGTGTTTTGACGAAACACTAAGCATTAATGCACCACGACGACCATCTTGTGCAACCTCACGAGTTGAATTTGAATAACGCTCCATAAACGGAACAATACCTGTTGATGTCAAGGCTGAGTTTTTTACAGGACTTCCTTTTGGACGTATATGAGAAAGGTCGTGACCAACACCTCCTCTACGTTTCATTAACTGCACTTGCTCTTGGTCAACTTTCATAATTCCTCCATAAGAATCAGAATTACCATCGTTACCAATAACAAAACAATTAGAAAGAGATACTATTTGTTCGTTATTTCCAATACCCGACATTGGTCCTCCTTGAGGTATTATATACTTAAAATCTTTTAACAGATTAAATATTTTTTCTTCACTCATAGGGTTTGGGTATTTTAACTCCATTCTATGAATTTCTTTTGCTAACCTTTTGTGTAAATCATCTGGTGTTTTTTCAAATAAATTACCTTCTGAATCTTTTAAAGCATATTTATTTAACCACACATTTGCAGCTAATTCATCGCCTTTAAAGTACTCAATAGATGCTTTTACTGCTTCTTCTCTTGAATAAATTTTTCTTTTGCCCACAATTTTTTTCTTGTCTGTTAATGTCATCGTTTCTACTTGCATTTCTTTATAATTTTATAATCTAAGGGAAACTTCCCGTAAGTTAATTTTAACGCTATCGCAAGGTAAGAAATTAGATGAAAAAATCTTTATGTAATTATTAACAGCATTGTTGACAAATTAATAATTAACAACTGTATGTATTGAGATTGTTAATGAATAATGATTTTTTAACAGTGTATGAACATAATAGTTAAAATATGCTTATATCCCTGTGTAACTGTTAGTTAAAAAAATATTTTAGGTTGTCAACAAATTGATGTTTAAAAGTTATTTTGGTTAAATTTATGTGTCTAAAATTTAGCTGAATAATTGAGACATTTTTTCTTGAAATTCGTGTCGTTTTGACCTAGAAATTGGTATTTCTTGCCCACTAGACAACTGAATTCTAGTACCATCTTTATAACTATATTTTATTACATGGTTTAAATTTACATAATACGAATTGTGTGCTCTATAAAAATGGCTATTATTTATCTTTTCTTCGTAAAATTTTAAATTTCTTGAAGAAATTATAGTTCTATCCTCTAAATGTATTATAGCATAACTTTTGTCTGCTGATATTAAAATTATGTCTTTTACATCAATATATTCTATACCATCTAATGATGCTACTTGCAATTTTGAGTTATTGTTTATTTGCTTTATTAACGAATCTATATCAATAGGTTTTACGCTACCATTAAATTTTGCAACTTTGCTAATAGCTGATTTTAAATCGTTTACATTTATTGGTTTTAAAAGATAATCTATTGCATTTGCTCTAAATGCATCAACTGCATATTTATTGTATGCTGTAACAAAAATAGTAGAGAAATTATCTGATGGAAGTATTTTTAATAAATCAAAACCACTTATTTCCGGCATTTCAATATCTAAAAAAACTATATTTGGTGATGTTGAATTTACAATATTTATAGCATCTTTAACATTATCGGCTTTACCTACCAAATTAACATCTTCACAAAATTCATTAATAATTATTTCTAATGTTTCTATTGCGTCTTTTTCGTCGTCAATAATTACTGCATCTAATATCATGGGTGTGTGTTATATATTTTAGTGCTGCATTATACAAAAAAAGGCTTTAACAACAAAATTGTTAAAGCCTTTTTTTAATCTGTTTGGGTTTAATTCCCCATCCCTTCGGACGTATAAAAAAATAGTATCCCAAAACGATACCTCGTCCGCTTGCGGCGAGGAGATTCATTTTGAATAATTTTTACAACTCTGAGCTTCCAACAAGCGATTTAGTAGAACTTTTCTTACAACCAAATATTAAATTGATGCCTAATCGTCCGTTAAATACTCTAACACTTTGTGGCATAAAGTATCCGAAAATATTATCTGTTACAACAAAAAATTGGAAAATACTTGCTTTTGCTACCAAGCCTACACCCACATTTGTATAGCTGTTATACATCATTGAGTATGATAAGTATGCACTAAACCACTTTGTTATATTTGCATTTCCCGATAAGGTTAAAGAAGAATGCAATTTGCTGTGATATATATCGCCACGATACAATAAACCGGCATTAATTTTTTCGTTAAACTGATATGTGCCACCTATATGAAATTTTGGTGTTAGTGAAGAATAATAGCTACCTACTTGGCGTTCAGGTAAAAATATATTTATTGCTTCGTGTGCTAATGCAGTGTTATGAGCATTAATAATAGAATCGTTTTCTGTAGCATAAGGTTGAGGGTCGTAACCGTCAAACTGGTATTTACCATCAACAGTAAAAACATTAACATTATTATTCCATTTAATAAAACCTAAATCTATTAAGCTGGCATATAAGTTAATTTTGTCGTTTAATTTATATTGTGCACCTAAATCGATAGATGCTCCCGGATTTTTAAAGCTAAAAATCATTTGCTTTGTTGATGGGTTTAAGTTAGTTCCTTCAAACACCATTGAATCAGCATCATAGTCGTAATAATACTTATCTACTTGGTACATTGCTTGCGATGTGTAAACTTCCATATCGGCATGTATATCGTAAGTGTAATCAGTGGCATTTGTCGACCATTCTAAATTTGTTTTTTTAGACCACACATTAGACTGACCAAATAAAAGTTTTGCTGTAGCTCCTACGGTTAATTTATCATTAATTTTTTTAGATGCTCCAATTCCTATTTCGTGCCATTGTGTAGCAGTTATTCCCATACTTAAATTTGCTGTACCACCTGAAAAACTTGCTCCATTACCTCCATCAGACATTAATTGTATTAAGTCTTTTGTAAAATCTAACCTTAATTCGGTTTTTGATGCAATATTAAGAGTAAATCGCCAATCGTTTTTCCATTTATACCCTACACTTAATATATCTAAGTGTTCTTCAAAAGTAACAAAGTTTCTATCTTTAAGTTTTCCTAATAATTGTTCGTAATCGAAACCTTTACTTGTTGGTATCATTAACGAATCCATTACCGAATTGTATTGTACCATATCTTTATAAGCAAAACCTGTGCTACCCATATTTGTGTGCATTGCCGGAAATAACTGCCCTGAAACAGGAACAATTAATCCACTTATTGTAAGTTTACAATCTGGTTGTACAGCTGGGTTTACCAATGTTGCTTGCGGTAAACGGTGCATAAAAAACAATGTGTTGCTTTGCTGAGCAAACATTGTTATTGAAGAAATAAAAATTAATATTATAGTTATATATCGTTTCATGATAATTTGTTAAAAAGTAAATAAATTAGTTTGATGATGTTGTGTCGTCTTCATATCCGCTAAAGTCGAAATCTGTTCCGCCCTTAAAATGAATTCCCATTTTTATATCTATTGCATCATCAGCATAAAACTTAACAAGTTTATGTTGTTCAATATCATCGGTTCTAAATTGTGCTATGTATAAAATATTTTTTACCGGTTTTAATTTATCTATCCTATTTCGTGGGAAAACAATTTCTGTAATTTTTCTTGTTTTTTGCACCACTTTACCATCTGCATTAGTTACACCACCATCAATTAATATCCAATCTTCTTTATTCATAAACAATGAATCTTGTATAATACCTAATGAGTCTAAAAAATATGCTTGAATTAATACCTCAGTAGGAAGTCCGTTGTTAATATCGAAACGGAATTTTACATAAGTTAAATCATCAAGTTTACTAAATTCTTTTTCCATATCTAGTTCTGAAGTATCTCTTAAAGTAGGATATTCTGCTCTTCCCCATAAAGGTAATTGAAACTCTAAATTTAGTTTAAAGCTTGATGTATCAATAACAAAATTATTGTGGTCTATTGTATTATCAGGATTAATTGCACCTATCCCATCAAAAAACACATATTTTGGTTTACTAACAATAAAATCTTTTATCCATGGAGCATACTCCGAGTTTGGCGTTGTTGTATTTGTTACAAACAGGCTTGAATCTCTTGCTGTTTCACCTTTTACTGTTGGATAATTAACAGGATTTTTCTCAAAATTCATTAAATAAAATGGAGTATAATTATCGTCGTAATCTTTACCATAAATTGTATCTAAATTTAATTTAATAGGCACTCCAAACGAATTTATCATTGTTAGCTTAATTTTAGGGTCTTCAAAATAGAATTGACCGTCAAATTTTTGTTTAAAAATATTTATTAATACCGAATCTTGTGGTAAATCTAAATCGTGATGACCAATATATCCGTTAATTATTTTATAATTCTGTTTTGTGATATTAATTGTTATATCAACCGATTGTGCTGCACTACCTGTCCAGCCATCGAAAATATAATTATAATCTATGTTGTTTGGGCCATTTGTTGCCAGGTCTAACTCATAGCCTGTAAACAGTTGAGTTGTTGTTCCGTTTAAATCGGTAACAAGCATTTGTGCCATATTACCATTTTTTGTTAAGCCGGGAAACTGCACTGTTAACGAACCAGTATTAGTCATATTATGCGAAACACTTATTTCAACTGTAACACTATCGTATCTAATACTATCAAGTTGTGCTCCGGGAAAAGAAGAAAAATTAAAATTCTTACTTATAGTTACATTATTACCCGATGCTTGGTTTCCCGAGATATTATCAACAGGAAAATTTACATCATCTAATTTAATAAGTTCTTCAGCATATTTTGAGTATGCAGTATTGTTATATATTAGCGATAAAAATCCATTATCATCTATTTCAAAAAGCTCTTCGTGGTCGTAATCCTTTAATATATCTCTTAAAACAAGAGAAGTATTAATTAATGGCACTTGCATATTTACATTTTGCCACTGTTCTTTTCTCATTTTATCGAAACTAAAATATTCCTTCTTGCAAGAAACAAAGCCTATTCCTGATAAAATTATTGCTGCCAATAATAAAGTAATTGTTTTTCTCATATATTCATATTTTAATAAAGTAAAGTTACAATAAATTAAAAATAATTAAAAAACTATTTTTGTTTAAATTAATAGTACAATGTAAAAATATACTTTTACATTTTATTTGGGTATTGTATGACGTAATATATTTTAATAATGTTGCAATTGGTTTTTTATAAACGAAACAAAAAGAAATGATTTTCGTTGAATAACAGACTATTTTAGTTTAAATAATTTAAAATAACAGTTTATGAAAATAGGAATAATTATTGGTCGCATTGGTGGCGTTGATGGAGTTGCCTTAGAAACAGAGAAATGGATAGCTGTTTTAGAAAGAATAGGACATGAAGTATTTATTATTTCCGGAGAATTTGAACAATGGAAAATGCGAAGGCCTCATCATTATCTGTTTCCTGTATTATCGTTTTTTTCGCCGGAGGCTGAGTGGGGTCAACGTAAAGCTTTTTATAATATTGATAAAGACCCGACTCCTTTATTTGAACATGTTGAACGTATATCAGAAGTAATATATAAAAAACTTGATGATTGGGTTAAATTTAATAAAATTGAAGTTCTTTTATCAGAAAATGCATCGGCACTTCCTTGTCATTTATCAATGGGAATAGGTATTAAAAAATTTGTTGAACGTTCTAAAATACCAACAGTTACTCACGACCACGATTTTCATTGGGAACGTGGCAACAGATATGTTTCCGGACATAAAGAAATAAATGAATATTTAGATGAGAATTTTCCACTAATATTGCCGGGAGTTAAACACGCTGTAATAAACACTTTTGGAGTTGAAACTTTTAAAAAAAGATTTAATATTGATGCTACACTCGTTCCAAATGTTATGGATTTTAGCAAGCCTTACGCTGTTCCAACAAAAGAAAATGAATTTTTTTTACGCCAAATAGGAGTTGCAGCAGATGAAATACCTCTTTTACAAGTAACACGTATTGTACGTCGTAAAGGAATTGAAACAGCAATATCGTTACTTGATAAACTTAACGATAAAAAATTAAAACTTGTTATTACCGGTAATCCTAACGATGACGAAAATCATGAATATTACGATGAGTTAGTTGACCAAATTTACAACCTAAACTTAATGAATCAAGTAATTTTTGCAGGCAATAGTGTGCTTAATCATAAAGATTTATCAGATGTGTATGCACATGGTCGTGCCTGTACATATTTTAGTACTTACGAGGGTTTTGGTAATGCTTTTGTTGAAGCAGTACTTGCTAAAAAACCAATTTTTGTAAATAATTACAAACCTGTATATATGCAAGATATTGGAAGTAAGGGGTTTAATACCGTTATGCTCGAAGATAACAATTTAACATCAGACAAAGTAAAACATATGGCCGATATTATTTACGATGAAGAACTTTGCCGTGAAATAGGAGAATATAACTATAAAATTGGTAAAAAATATTTTTCGTACGATGTATTAGAAGAAAAACTTAGAGGATTATTTAATTTCTAAATAAAGATATAATATTTAAAATATTGTACCTTTACTGATAATAAAACATTTTACTTTTACTTATTTATGAAAACAAACAATATAAAACAAATTATTGAATCGCTTAAAGCTGAAACAATAAATACTTGGTTCGATTTAGGATTATTTATCGATAGATTTAAAGACACTGTATCAAATTCTAATTTTTCCGGTTCGTACACCGATTATAAAGCATATCTTAATAGGGGTGGAATAGCCTTTATAAGTTTTCATTTTACTGTTGATGGTATTACAGTTGAGCTTGAAAAATATGCTAAAATTTTTAAACAAAAGTTTCCGGAAATAGATATTCATTATATTGCAGGAAACATTTACGATGAAGCTACCGAAATGATTGATTCATCGTACAAAACAAAACAAATTACGGAAATGGACGGTTTTGATAACTGGGCTCTTTATAACGATTTTTTCCGTATTAAAATGGAACGTGGAAGTAAAGAATATAATGCACTAATATCAAAATTTTGGAACGAAACATTAGTTATTGTCGAAAAACTTGGCAATTATATTGAGCAAAATAATATCAATCTGTTATATTTGGTAAATGTTAATTCAAATCCCGGAAATGTATCACTATCGTTAGCAATAGTTTTATTATCAGAATATTTAGGAATACCTGTAATAAATAATAATCACGATTTTTATTGGGAAGGTGGAACACGCCAAGTAGAAAGGCAAAAAGAAGGTTTAGAACCCGGCCCACGTGATTTTTTCTTTCACAACTCGCATGTAGGAGAGTTTTTTTCGATAATAGAAGTGTTATTTCCATGGAGTAGCCGTTCGTGGATGAATGTAAATATTAACAATATTCAAAAAACTCATTTAATAGAAAAAAATGGGCTAAACCCTGCAAATGTTGAGTTAATTGGTACTGCTGTTGACGATAAATTATATAAACAAATGAGTAAACGCGATATAATAAAAGCGTTTATGCAAGTATCAACAATTTTTGCTAATAATAAAGAAACAATTACGGTTCATAAAGTTGGTAGACACGTTGGAAGCGAACGTTCGTTACGTCCTATTTTATTTGGAGTAGAAACAATTCATAATTTCGATTTTGTAAACAATAACATAGTTTTTTTACAACCAACACGTGTGATTAGCCGAAAAAATATAGAAACAAATTTTATACTTGTAAGAAAATTATTTTCAAATAATGAGTTTTCGCAAAAATTTATAGAAAACCCTCAACTTACAATATCACTTATTGTTACAGGTCCAATTCCTCCCGGGCAACATAATTATTACGAAAAACTAATTACTTATTTTTCTGATTTTTTGATAACCTTACCCGAAGAATTTAAATCGAGAGTATTATTAGGTTTCTTATTTAGCGAGTTTGATAAATACGAATTTCGCAAGAAATACGATAGCCCTATAGATATTAAGCAATTATATAATGTTGCATCGTTAATATTACTGCCAAGCCAGACTGAAGGCAGAGGTTTGCCAATAATTGAGGCTGCCGCTACCGGAACCCCAATTTTTTGTCGTCAATATGACCCACGTACAGTTTTTGAAGAAGTTATAGGATATAATTTAAGCGAAGAAAATCGCTTACGTGTTCTCGAATTTAAAGGCGATAAAATTCCTGATAAATTGATAAACAAAATAATTAATCATGTTTTTTATCCACAAAACTCGCTTAACGATGTTGAACATAACCACAATGTTATAAATAAGCGTTATAGTATTTCATCGTTAGGTAAAGATATTGAGAACATAATTTATAAGCAATATTTGCAATTACACTCAATAAAAGACAATAATAAAACTTTAAAACGCTTAATAACAGAATACAATAAACTTGTAAATTTTAAAAACGACGAATTACAAGAAATAATAAACACAAAAACACGTCATTACTTGCCAGGATATAATCGCTATGCTTTTATGATATATTTAAAATCGCTTATCGACCCAAGTTTTTTCCGTGTAGAAGAACAGTTTAACCGAGGCGAAATATTTACCTATGCAAAGTATATTGATGAGGTTTTCGATATTCCTAAAGAATATAGTACAGAAAAATATCATGAATTTTTTAATACTATTGAAGATATTTTTAATTTTAAAGATGGAGAAGTGGAACTTCGCCACGACCATTCGCTGGCATATCGCCACAGAAATAAAGTACATTATCCGTACCAAGATTTAACATACCAAGAACTAACAGGCTTGGTAAATATGATATATTTTGATATTCTTAAACCAAAACCTAGAGAAAATATAGTGCTTGCTCCTCAGTTTTTTACCGACTGGAATTTAGCTCTTTTTCAGCTTACAAATAGTAAATCTTTAGGTATTGATGATAGAGATATTTTAACAGCCAAATTAAAAACAAATGTACCAAAAGCATATTTTTCGGGCAGATACATTAAACATGAGCTTGAATATTTTGTGTTACAACCTATTAGGTCGTTACTTGGATTAAGTATTGAGGAAGAACTTACCGAAGAACATATAAAAAACTCGAAAGAAGAAATACAAAAAGTTTATATTTTTATACATGAGCCAAGTATAACAGAATGGTTTTCGAATAAAGAAATTGAAGATTATTTAAAAAGCGGAATAGAACCTGGATTAACAATATTATACAATGCAAAAATTGTAAAAACTGTTGCTACAAAACAATGGAGTAATGGTGTGCATTTTCCACAAATGGGAGCTGATGCAATTAAAGTTTTACGCAAAATAAAAGAAGCAAATGGTTTTATTATTACCAATGGTGAATATGCCGCAATGATGACTGATATATTAAATATCGACCATTTTCATATTGGTAAAGCCGAACGTACAATGACCGCTAAAATTATGGGAATACCAAAAAATAGTGGTTTTATACAATTTGTTCCGGCAGGCGTTAGAACAACTCTTGCATATCCAACACCTATACAAACAGCAAAAGAATTTGATATTGCCATAAAAAGCGATTTATTTAATGAGCTAAAAGAAAAAATAGGCGAAAAAGAATTATTTAACCGATTACGTATTGATGCAGAACAAAACGGTACTCCTATCACAAAATTCTTGGCAAATTTAAATGATGAACTTAGTGGCAAAACAAAAACAGAAAAAGTGCAATCGGAATTTGTTGGTGGGGTTTACCCCGATGGTTTACCATGGAGTGGTGTATCTGCCGAAATAAATACCAACAAATTTAATTGGAATTTTGCAGCTCATTTTGCAAAAAATGAACCTAAAAATGTTCCATCACTAATTAAAGAATTTAAACAAGAAACAGGTTTTAATAAAAATATAGAATTTGCATGGAATGGCGGCTATATTCTTAATCCTGAACTTGTTGGTAAGTTAGGCTTGCCGGAAACATACATAGGCTCTCCACTTGGTTTGTTAATTATGAATAGTGTTGTAAAATGTCCTCCGTTATTTAATAAACCTGCGTTTATTATATACAAAAATGGTAAAATTGATATTGCTAAAGTAAACAGTAAGTCTGGTTTTAAAGTTTATAATACTACCGAAAATATAGAGTTTTCTGCCAAATTTTATAATACACATAGCAAAACAAACGCTTGTTATTACGATTTAACCTTAAACAATGAGGAAATAATTGCTGATGGTAATGTAATTGTACGAATTGCAGGAAATACCGTAAAACAAATTATTAAAACCAAACCTAACGAAACAGTAAAAATTATTCCTGTTGGAATAAGTTTATCAATACCTAAAGAGCAATTTTCTGATAAACTTTTTATTGAAGAACAAGAAGTAAATTTTGAAATGCTACAAACAAAAGAAAGTAAAATTGATTGGAGTAATATTTTATATGCTATTGAAGCCGGACCAATGTTATTAGAAAATGGAGAAATAGCTGTAAATATGAAAGTTGAAGGTTGGAAAACACCAAACTCGATAAAAACTCAAGCAGCACGTATTGATTTTACTGATATGAGAGGTCCTAAAATTGCTGTTGGTATTGATAATAAAGGTAAACTAAAAGTGCTAATGGTAAATGGTAGAATTCGTGAATCGGTTGGTGCAACTCATTTTGATATGGCTGAAATACTAAAGGAAAAAGGTATGAAAACAGCAATGGGTTTTGACCCCGGAGGAAGTAGCACTTTGGTTGTTGATGGCAAAATTATGAATATTTCACCATATAACAAGGACTACGAAAAAGATATTTATTCGCTACCTCCTGAGCCAAGATTTGTTTCTAATATTATTATGGGTTGGGTTGAGTAGGTAAAAAAAAAGCATGAATAATGCGGGTTAATCCTTTTATCTTTCAAATTTGCTTCAATTTTTATTTCTTAGGTGAGTAGGCAAGACATACTTTTTGACAAGTTTTGGATTATAGGGCAGGGTAGTGCGACTTGGCAAAGTGTATGGCTTCTGCGTAGGCTATTTATTATTTTTTCTTTCTATTTGTTTTATTATTCTATCAAAATCTGATGTGATTTTTTGTGTTTTATTAAATATTTCATATTCTTTATGAGCTTTTTCTTTTGCTTGAATTGCTGATATGCTTCCTTTTCCTGAAAGAACTTTGTATTCGTTAAAAGTTAGGAACTTATTTACACTTTCGGCAAATTGTTGCATTGTAAAAGTATTTCTGTTTTCTATGATATTTTCTACATAATCAAAAAATCCTGCGATACTTCTTTCTAATTTTTTGATTTCTTTTTCTGTTAGGTAGTTTTTAGCAATACTTGTATCTGATTTTAATATACGACCATCAGGCGAATTTTTCCAAGTTTTCAATCCCATAAAATCTTTATTGGCATCGGCATTTTTGTAAATTATTTCGCTGGCAGTTTGCCCCGATATTGCATAATGAAATTTATTTTGAACCGTAGCGTAGAAATCTTTTGTGGTTTGTGAATTTTTATCGTAATCGATACTGCATTCCGAAAATATATCGGTAATTTGTTGATATATTCTTCGTTCACTTGTGCGAATGGAACGAACTCGTTCTAAAAGTTCTCTAAAATAGTCTTTGCCAAAATATTTACCGTTTTTTAGACGGTCATCATCCATTATAAAACCTTTAATCATAAACTCACGCAACAGATTAGTTGCCCAAATTCTGAACTGTGTAGCTTGTGTGGAATTTACCCTATAACCAACCGAAATTATGGCATCAAGATTATAATATTTTATAGGTTTAGTTTGTGTTTTACCTTTAATAGCACCGTGTTTGGTGGTATGTTCCAAAATGGAACTAACCATATTCTCTTGTAATTCTCCACTCTCAAAAATATTTTTTAAATGCTTGGTAATTGCAGGACGTTGAACACCAAACAAATGAGCAATGCGTTCTTGTGTTAACCAAACATTTTCGTTATGAAAAAATATCTCAACTTTTACATCGCCACTTGGTGCTGTATAAAGTAAAAATTCGCTAAACTCGTCTTGTATGCTTAATTCTTTCATCCTTTCTTATTTTACACTCTCTTCCACAATTTTAATTTCCTCCTCTGTAAGTTCGTAGAGTTTGTAAACCATTTGGTCTATTTCTTTATCGGTTTGGTTTATTTGGCTTTGCAGTTGATTTATTTCTGTTTTGTAAGCCTTAAAATATTCTTCCCACTCGTCTTGTTGCACGAGCGATAGCTTTATTTTTTTCTTTTTAAGTTCCGATACAAATGTTTTAAAATCGTAATCGTAAAATGTTTCTAACTTTTTGCTTAGTTTTAAGTCAATGGGGCTTGCCCCATTGTCGGGTGCTGTTGCCCCTAAATTATCTTTAATTCGCTTAATAAATTTGCTCTTTTTTTCTTGTAATATTTTATTTAAGTCGAGCATTTTATCGGCTTTTTCGATAAAGGGTTGTTGAGCATTTTCTTGTATTTGAGGAATAGGAATTTTTTTTAAATACTGAGTTTTATATTCTAAATATCCTCCTCTTCGTGAAATTGCATAAATTTCCATTAAAAATTTAGTAGTATTTGAATTTAAAATTGCTAATAAGAATTTACTATTTGATGAAATTATAAAACAAGTCATATCTATTATAGATCCTTTTGATAACGTAAAGTTATTCCCTAATGAAACATTTGGGTAAATAATATACTCTTTATCAAAATCTAACATTCTGTTAATTTGTTGATATTCAAACCATAATTTAGTATTGTTTTCAATACCATCTTTTATAATTGCACGTTGTTCTAATCTTACTTTATTCTTGTTTAATAATCCAAAAACACTTGTTTCTTTTTCAATATCAATTAATAAGTATTCATTATTTTCAAATTTATAAGGAAATACTATATCAATTTCACTTTGAATACTTCCATATTTTTTAACGTTTCTACCAAAAACATATTTCCGTATATGTTTGTTATCTTTATTATTATTTATTGTATATCCATCATTAAAACCTGTTTTAACTCCTACTAATGGTAAAAGTTTTAAGTCAGATAAATATTTTGATTTTATACTTAATTTCCGAATTAAATTTGCAATTTTTATATCTATAAATTGATAATCATTTTTAATAAAGTCATTTATATTAATCTTATTTAAATCTAATTTGCTGAAAATCTCTTCTAAATTATTGAATTTTATTTTAGTGACATCTTGATAACCAAATATATATTCTTGACTTATTATATTTTTTATTGTTAATATTAAAGGATAAGCTGAAATACCATCAAAGACATTTAAATCTTTAAAATCTAGTATTTCTTTTATTTGAGTTTTATTTGTTAAATAATTGACTAATGGAAAACCATAACTTGCTTCAAAAAACTTACCAGAACTAATAAAAGAAAGTAATCCATTTTGTTTTAGAATATTAACCCCTTTTTCATAGAAAAATACAAATAAATCAGCCTTTCCAGAATATGTTACATAGTTTTTAGAAAGAAATACAGAGTATTGTTTAATTAATTCTTGTCTCACATAAGGCGGATTACCAATCACACAATCGAAACCTCCATTATATTCGGTTTTAAATGCGTGTTCTACTGTGCATAGAAATTCTTTTTTTATTTTTTCTATTTCTTTACTTTTAGGTAGCTCGTGTTTTACACGGTTATTTCGTATATATTCTATTGCATTATTTAGGTAGTTTTCGTCTTTTATCTCGCTTTTTCCGAATTTCTGCGTCCAGAGAGAATTATATTTTTTCTTTTCTTTTTTTCCTTCGATATCGGTATCGGTATCGGACAAGGGGGCATGTCCCCTTGTTATGCTCGTAGCAGGAACTATCGTTATTCCTTTTTCTATATTATATTTTCTGCCACTTATAGCTTTCAGTTTCCCTACTATTCCGCTTAGTTCTTCCTTTTCACACACCAGTAGTAGGTGCAAATGGTCGCCGCAGATATTATATTCTATTACATTCAGATTATCTTTCTTTACGATATCTGCAATAGTTCTTGTTATTATTATTTCATCTTGTTCGTCTAACCATATTGCTTTTTCGGTTTTTACATGGTTATCGAACATTCGTTGCGAATATCTCGAATTATGTGTTGCAGTAGTTATATGCCAAACCTTTTTCTTTTTTTCGGTAAATATTTTCGGAAATTCTTTATTCCAATCAAAAGCTTTGTCACCTGCAATTGTGGGGTCATCAATAAGGGAATTTCCACATTTAATATTGCTATTTAAATTCGATAATTTTCTGCCTTTTTGTGCGGTGCGTAGCCAAAGCGAAAGTTTTGCTATTTCAACGCTTTCTTCGTTAATATCTACTCCGTAAAGGTTGTTTTCGAGAATGGCTTTATCGGTATCAAACAGTCGCATTGCTTCGCCCGTAAGCTCGGCAATAATATCGTCAATTTGTTTGTGTTGCTCAATTAAAAAAATAAGAGCTTGGTTCAAGAATGCACCACTACCACAAGCCGGGTCGATTATCTTTAAGGAAAGCATCCATTTTTTGTAATTGTTTAGCGTTTTAAACAATTTTTTACCCTTTGCCGACAGTTTGCCATCTTTGGTTTTAAAAGTGCCATCAAACTCAATTTCTTTTATGTTTAATTCCTCTCGCTTTTCCGAACAAAGCTTCCCTACGGTATTTTCAACTATATACTGTGTTATGTATTTTGGCGTGTAAAAAACACCGTCTTTTTTGCGTTTACTTGAAGCCAATGGGGCATGCCCCATTGATGCCGATATTTCGGCAGTAATTTCTTCTATCTCGTTAAGCGAATGCTCAAAAATATGTCCTAAAATATTTACATCTACATCGGTATTAAAATCGTATGCAGAAAGTTTTAAAGCGTCATCTTTTAAAATCTCATCATCAATTCTAATGTGGTCTAAAATTTCGTCAGGTGCAAACAAACCTCCGTTGTATGCCGGCAATTCGTATGTTTTGTATTTATGCCCTTTGTCAAGATGCTCGAAAAACTTAACAAATCGACTGTAAAGCGTTTTGTATTCGTCTAATTCTTGCAATGCTTCCCATTGCTCCACAATTTTAGAAATGGCATTGGGCGGAACTAATCCCGTGTCTTCGGCAAAGAACACAAACAGTAATCGGTCTAAAAATTTTTGCGATTTTTTAAAAAGCGTCAGCTTATCGTATTGAGGATTATTTTTTATTAAATTGTTGTAAATTTTATGTTTAAAGTTTGAATAATCTTTATACAATTTATCCGAAATATTTTCTTCGTGAAACTTGGTTTCGGTTTTTAGTTTTAAGGGTAAATCAGAAAAAATACTGTCTTTGTGCAAAATTAAATACAACAATTCAAATTCTTGCTTTTGCAGATTAAATAAATCAAATTCTTCGTATTCGTTAGAATAATCGATGTAAAAACGCAGTTTCCGAAAATTCGATGTAATCACATATTTACAATCGGGTTGATTGTTTTTATAATTAAAAGCCTGTTCGGTTATACTCGTTAAATCCTTTGTTTTGGTAGATTTTAGTTCGATTACAACAATGGCTTTTCCGTCTTTTAAAATTGCACCGTCTGCTTTTTTTCCGTCCGATTGATTTTTAAATTCTCTTGCTAAATCGTAATTATCGGCTGGTTTTAAAGTGTAACCAAATATATCTACAAATATTTCTCGTAAAAATCCATCTTGGTATTCTTCTTCTTTCAGTTTCCTTATTTCAGATATTTTCGCAGGTGAATAATTCTCCTTAAACTTATTAAAAGCCTTGTCAACTTGCTCTTTGTCAAGATTAATAAGGTGATTATTCACTACCGATTTCTGAAATATTTCCATTTATTTAATTTTTAAATTACAATATAAAGGTATAAATTATCTCGGTGCGATGGAAATAAAATAGCTCTTTTGTAATTTTTAGGTTTTTAAAGGTGGCTCGTCTCAGAAAAAGAAAAAAGTATGAATAATCAGGGTTATAATATACAAGCCCCAATATAAATTGGGGCTTGTATATTGATTATGGTTATATTATTATTGTGTTTTTGAACATTATACCAACTCAACACCAAAATACGCTATATAAATCATTTCTATTTTTCTTTCTTTTTGTTAAAAATTATTCCCATAGCTATTGCTATGCAAAGAATTTTTACCTCA
>CAMZKE010000029.1 GCA_947311115.1 uncultured Bacteroidales bacterium
GAGACGAGGCGACAAACCATGTAGCTGTATATGAATACTGCAAATGGTTTGCAACGAAGTATCAGGAAAAGAAAAATGTATATTGAAAAATATAACCACCCAAATTTGTGTGATTTGGGGTTTGCGATAATAAATTGTTTATAAGTAAGTTACACGTAATATTATTGGTTTCTATGAATAATGCGGGTTAATATACTTTACAGAATGCATATAGTTATACGCATACTTTTATTTACTCATATAATGTTTGTAATTATTCTTGTTTCTGGTTAAATAAACATACAGAATATTCATGTTTCTGCGTAAATGACTATTTTTGAACAACTAAGAGAATAAACAAATAAGCAAAATATAAAGTATGAGTTTGCCTTGTTTTGAATGTATAATTATTATTTTTCTTCTCTAATGCATGCTAATTTATATCTATAAGTAAAATAAACTACCAAGAGCCACCGGCTCCACCACCGCCAAAGCCACCGCCACCAAATCCGCCAAAGCTTCCACCGCCGGAAGAAAAGCCACCAAAACCACCGCTTGAACGACCACCACCCATTGATGCTCCCATTAATAACCAGAAAGGTAAACTACTACCACGACCGCCCATTCCGGTATGATTATTTCGTCCCTTACTACCAAAAAAACTTATAATTGCAATAACAATTATTATAATTATACCAACAGGAAAGCCACTACTTTTCTTTTTGTGTTTTTTTAAATATTGAGAACCCGTAAACTCACCTGATGTTAATGATATAATTGTATTTATTGCATTATCAACACCCTGAGAGTAATTTCCTGTTTTAAATGCAGGTATCATTTCATTATCAACAATAGTTTTTGCTAAAGCATCGGTAACATATTGTTCAACCCCATACCCTGGAGCAATAAATACCTCACCTTTACTTGTATTTGTTTTAGGTTTTATAAGAATAACAAAACCATTATCTTCTTTTCCTCCTACGCCCCATTTATGTCCTAAACGAGTAGCGTAATCACTTTTATCATACCCCATTAAATCAGGTACTACAGCAACTAATATTTGTATTGATGTTTCGCTATCTAAATTTATTAATTTTTGTTCTAAATATTGTTTGTCTTGTTGAGGGAAAAAGCCAACATTATCGTAAACCAAAGTTTGAACAGGTTTCATTTCAAACAGAGCTTTGTCTTGTGCTATTGCCAAGCTGCTAATAATAAATGCTAACAATATTAATGATATTTTTTTTATTGAATTCATATTTATAAAATTTCAAGTTATTCTTATTTCTCAAATCTCACGTCTAATACCTAATACCTAATGTCTCAAATCTAATGTCTCAAATCTAATATCTCAAATCTAATATCTCAAATCTTACCCCATTGATATTTCATCAGATAGCTCATTAATATCGTCAGATTGATAAGGGAAATGTTCTTTTAATTTTTCTCCAGCCATAATTATACCTTGAGAAAGACCTTCAGCAAATTTTTCTTGCTTAAAGTTACTTATTACAAGGTTTTTTACCTCGTTCCAAAAATCGTCAGGAACTTTTGTATTTATGCCAACATCGCCAAGTATTGCAAACTGCCTAGTATTAACAGCCAAATAAAACAGTACACCGTTGCGTTGTTCGGTTTTGTGCATTTTTAGTTGTGCAAAAATATCAGCGGCACAATCAAGTACATCTTTATTGCATTTTTTTGCAAGATGTACTCTAATTTCGCCGGAAGTATTAAGCTCAGCTTCTTTAATTGCATTTTCTATAGTAGTTTTTTGCTCTACCGTAAAAAAATCTTTTGGATTTATCATTTTTTATTAGATTTTTATATTATAATATGCAAGATATAAAACCTGAAAAATTATTAACATCTCACGTCTCACATCTCACATCTCACGTCTCAAGTCTCACGCCTCAAGTCTCACGTCTCACAGCTCATATCTTAATGAATACTAAAACTTTACCTCAGGGGCTTTTTCAGCACCTTCTGTAGATTTAAAATATTCTTTTTTATCGAAGCCAAACATTCCTGCAAAAATATTATTTGGGAATTTTCTAATAGCCACATTATATGCTTTTGCAGCTTCGTTAAATCTGCGTCTTTCAGTAGCAATACGGTTTTCAGTACCTTCTAATTGCGATTGTAAAGCAAGGAAATTCTGATTTGCTTTTAAATCAGGATAGCGTTCAACAACAACCATAAGTTTACTTAAAGCCGAGCTTAAACCATCTTGAGCAGCCATAAATTTTTTCATTGCGGCAGGGTCTAAATTATCAGCATTAATGTTAACTCCAGTTGCTTTTGAACGTGCCTCAATAACTGCCTGTAAAGTACCTTTTTCGTGTTCGGCATATCCTTTTACAGTATTTACAAGATTTGGAATTAAATCTGCTCTACGTTGATATACGTTTTCAACCTGTGCCCAAGCTGTGCTAACACTTTCTTCTTTTGTTACCATTGAGTTATAGGTTCCTTTTATCCACATAAAAGTCATTACCAAAATAAGACCAATAACTATTAAAACAATATAACTTTTTTTCATTTTTAATTTATTTAAATTTGACTTCAAAATTACTAAATTAAGTTGTTTAAACAATATGTACAGTTCTTAAACTTAGTTAATTTTATATGCAAATAATTAATCATACACTATTAATTATTTTATCTATCTTTATAGATTGTAAAATTTAGAAAAATGACAAATAGAATTAGCAGACTTTTTAATGTACAATACCCTATTATTCAGGGAGGTATGATTTGGTGTAGCGGTTGGGAACTTGCATCGGCGGTTAGTAATGCGGGAGGACTTGGTCTTATTGGAGCTGGTTCAATGTATCCTGATGTATTGCGTGAACATATACAAAAAGCTAAAAAAGTAACAAATAAACCTTTTGGAGTAAATATTCCATTGATATATCCTGATACCGAAAAATTAATAGAAATAATTATAGAAGAGGGTGTAAAAGTTGTTTTTACATCGGCAGGAAATCCTAAAAAATGGACAAAATATTTGCAGGATAATGGAATAAAAGTAGCACATGTAATTGCAAACTCAAAACTTGTTGCAAAATGTGAAGAGGCTGGTGTTGACGCTATTGTTGCTGAAGGGTTTGAAGCTGGTGGTCATAATGGTTTTGAAGAAACTACAACTATGACTCTTATACCAAAAGTAAGAGAGTTTACTGTATTACCCGTAATTGCCGCAGGCGGAATTGCAACCGGCAGGCAAATGCTTTCTGCAATGGTACTCGGAGCTGATGGTGTTCAAATTGGTTCGAGATTTGTCGCATCAGAAGAGGCTTCAGCTCATATAAATTTTAAAAACGAGGTATTAAAAACTCAAGAAGGTGGAACCGATTTAATGTTTAAAAAACTTATTCCGGTAAGGCTAATAAAAAATGAGTTTCAACAAAAAGTTAAAGATGCAGAAAATAGAGGTGCAACAAAAGAAGAACTTACCGAAATACTTGGTAAAGCACGTGCAAAACTTGGTATGTTTGAGGGCGATTTGGTTGAGGGTGAGCTCGAAATAGGGCAGGTTGTGTCAATAATAAACGAAATTAAACCTGTAAGTCATATTATTTCTGATATAGTTTTAGAATATAAAGTCGCAAAAGAGCAGATGGTTCATGTAAAATATGAGTTTTAAATTAGATTTGAGAATTTAGACTTGAGAATTTAGACTTGAGACTGAGATAAGAGACTTGAGAATTGAGATAAGAGACTTGAGACTTGAGATAATAGACTTGAGATAGGAGATAAGAGACAGTTTCACGTCTCACATCTCAAGTCTCACATCTCACATCTAAAAAAATAAAAAAAACATGATTAAATACGATAGATTTGAATTAAAAAACGGACTAAAAGTTATAGTTCATAAAGATAAAACAACACCAATTGTTGTAATAAATATTGTGTACAATGTTGGTGCACGCGATGAGCTTGAAGAAAAAACAGGCTTTGCACACCTATTTGAGCATTTAATGTTTGGCGGTTCGGTAAATATTCCAAATTATGATGCTCCTTTGCAAATTGTTGGTGGTGAGAATAATGCTTTTACAAATAACGATATAACAAATTACTATTTAACACTTCCCAAAGAAAATATTGAAACTGGTTTTTGGTTAGAAAGTGATAGAATGTTAAGTCTTGCTTTTTCTGAAAAAAGTTTGGAAGTGCAACGTAGTGTTGTAATTGAGGAATTTAAACAAAGGTATTTAAATCAACCTTACGGCGATGTTTATTTGCTTTTACGACCATTGGCTTATAAAAAACATCCATACAAATGGGCAACAATAGGTAAAGAAATATCGCATATAGAAAATGCTACAATGCAAGATGTAAAAGACTTTTTTTATAGTCATTATGCACCAAATAATGCTGTAATGGTAGTTGCAGGCGATGTAGAAACCGAAGAAATTAAGAAACTTGCAGAAAAATGGTTTGGCGATATTGAATATAGAGATATAAAATCACGAAATTTACCAAAAGAACCAAAACAAACCGAAGAACGAACTCTTACAGTTAAAAAAGATGTTCCGTATCATGCAATTTATAAAGCATATCATATGTGCGATAGATTACATCCTGATTATCATGCAACTGATTTGTTATCAGATGTATTGTCAAATGGAGATTCGTCACGACTTTATCGTAAATTAGTACAGGAACAAAAACTGTTTTTAGAATTAAATGCCTATATTATGGGTAGCAACGATGAAGGTTTGTTCATTATAAGTGGAAAAATTAACGAAGGTGTTGATATTGAAAAAGCTGAACAAGCAATACAAACTGAGATTGATACGTTAATAAAAGATGGAATAGAAGCGGAAGAACTTCAAAAAGTGAAGAATAAAGTTGAGGCATCGTTGATATATTCTGAGGTTAGTTTGTTAAATCGTGCAATGAGTTTGGCAATGCGAGATTTGCTTGATGATGCAAAAAATGTAAACTCAGAAACCGAAAAATATACAAGTGTAAAAGCTGATGATATTATACGAATGGCAAAAAAAGTATTAGTGAAAGAGAATTGTTCAACTCTATATTATTTATCAGAAAGTTTAAGCAAATAGAAGAAAGTAAAGATGATTGATAGAAAAAAAGCACCAAAATTTAACGAGATAAAGGATTTAAAAATTCTTGAGGCAGAGTTAAAACATCTCGATAATAATATTCCTGTTCATGTAATAAATGCAGGAACACAAGATATTGTAAAACTTGATTTAATTTTTGAAGCAGGAATTTGGTTTCAAAGTAAAATGGTTCAGGCATCAACAACAAACTCGTTATTAAACTCGGGAAGTAAAAACTATACCGAGATGCAAATTGCTGAGAAAATTGATTATTATGGTGCTTATTTAGACTTTAATATAGACCGTGATTTTGCTCATATAACATTATTTACGTTAAAAAAATATTTTGCTCAAACAATAAAAATTTTAGATGATATTGTAAAAAATCCAACTTTTCCTAAAGCTGAATTTAATACATCAATAAATAAAAAGAAACAGCAATTTATTGTTGATAATAGTAAAGTTAAAACAATTGCAGGGCGTGAATTTGCAAAATTGTTGTTTGGAAGTAGCCACCCATACGGTGTTATGGCTGAGTTGAATGACTTTGATAATATAAAAATTAACGATTTAAAACAGTTTCATAAAGATTTTTACACTCCGGATAATTGTAAAATTATTATATCAGGAAAAATTGATAATGATATTTTTGACCAACTAAATAATTATTTAGGTAATAATTGGAATGGAAAAAAAATGCTTACAGACAACGAATTTATTTTAAAAACGTCTAAGCAAAAAGAAAATATAATTTTAAAAGATGATGCAGTGCAATCTGCTTTAAGAGTTGGTAGAGTTATGTTTTCTCGAAATCACCCCGATTATGTTGGTATGCAGGTATTAAATACGGTACTTGGGGGGTATTTTGGCTCGCGATTAATGAAAAACATAAGAGAAGATAAAGGATATACTTATGGTATTGGTTCGGTGGTTTTGCCAATGAAACATAATGGCTATTTTGCTATAGTTTCGGAGGTTAATGCATCAGTTTGTAAAGATGCTGTGAGTGAGATTTATAAAGAAATTTCACGTTTACGCGATGAATTAATAAGTAACGATGAACTTCATCTTGTAAAAAATTATATAAAAGGTGATTTAATAAAAAGTTTTGATGGTCCATTTGCAATTGCCGATAAGTATAAATTATTAATTGAAAATGAATTAACTCCAAAATATTTTGAGGAGTTTGTAAATGGAATAAATAATATAAATAACAAAGACTTAATTAAATTAGCACAAAAATATTTGTCAAACGATGGATTAATCAATGTTATTGCAGGTAAATGTTAAAACAAATTATCACAATATTATTTTTATTAATTGCAACATTTAGTTTCTCTCAGTTGCCTGATTCTCCAGTATTTGATACTGTAAGTGTTGAGCCTATTAGCCCAAAAGGAAACGTATATGTAACATGGAAACCTATTAATGATACTGCTGTTAAAGGGTATATTATTTATCGTGATTTAAAAACATCGTTAGATGCACCAAATTGGCAAAACTTAGATACTGTTTGGGGAGCATCTAGTACTTATTATGAAGATGTAACTTCTAATGCAGATGGTGAATATGAATATTACATATTGCGTTCATTTACAAGTACTGAAAAAAGTCTTTTATCTGGTTCTTTTTCAACAATTTATACTTTTCCGTATATTGAAACCGAAAATTGTAAAAATATGATTCGTGTTCATTGGGATTTTCATAAACTATGGCAAGTTACATTCGACCATTTCGATATTTATTGTTCTAAAGATTATGGTATTTATACGAAAATAGGTACAGCAACCGGCTTAGAGAGAAACTTTAAATATTTTAATGTTCAAGACCAAACATCATATTCATTTTTTGTACGTGGTTATTTTGCTGATGGAAGAAGTGTTACCTCTAACTCTGTACGAACATTTTCAAATTTTCCATCAACAACAAAATATTTGAATGCTGATTATGTTACAGTGCAAGGCGAACTAGTGAAAATGCAATTTACACTCGATGATTCTGTTGATGTACGAAACTACAGTATAGTACGTTCCGACAGTTTATACGGAACATATAAATCTATATATAAAGTAAATAATTATATTGCGAAAAAGTTAAATTACACCGATAAAACAGCCAATCCGCGAAAACATAATTATTATAAAATTCAGGCTATTAATTTATGCGGCGATTCTTATTTTGAATCAAATAAAGCAAGTGTAATAACTTTAAATATGAAATCAACTCCCGATTTTGAACAAACTCTATCTTGGGATACTTATCACGATTGGCTTGGCGGAGTTTTTGAATATAAATTGTATAGAATTATTGAAGATGAACGGAGTCTAATTTACACAACATATAATGGAATAAATTATTATGTTGATGATATTTCTATTGAGGATTTGCAAAAAGTAACATCAAAACTATGTTATGAAGTAGAAGCTGTTGAATCTTTGGGTAATCCTTATGGAGTTGTTGGGAAAAGTATGTCGGCAAGAGTTTGTGTTGAACAAGAAGCTATAGTGCATATGCCAAATGCATATACTCCTAATGGTGATGTAATTAATGCAATTTTTAAACCAACAACAATGTTTGTTGCCGAAAAAAACTATTTATTTCAAATTTATGATAGATGGGGGAGTATTATTTATGAAACAAATAAAGTATCTGAAGGTTGGGATGGTAAATTACCAAGTAAAAAATATGCACCACAAGGAGGATATGTTTATTATTTAAGATATTTAGATTTTTACAATAATAAGTTTGAGTTATCAGGTAGTTTAACTCTTTTTAGAAAATAAAAAAATATTAAAATGAAGAATTTTTTAATAGTATTAGTAATATTTATTGGGCTTAATGCCTTTTCGCAAACAAGTTTTTATTTTAGTTATCCTCGATGCGAAATTACAGGTGTACTTAATGGCGAATTAATTAGACATGAGACAAAGAATGTAAAAGCAGGACTAGATGATTTCTCACACGATTTTATTGCAGTAATAGGTTTTAATGATTTTAGTGTAAAAAATAAAATTACAGGAGAAGATATAAATTTTAACAATTTTGGAATGAAAATTAAAGGGCAAATACCTCTTAATGATATGCGTGTAAATAATAAACAAGTTCAAAATTATACGGCAGAGCTAGATGTTGTATTTCCTAACGAAACCATTACTTCTATATTTAATATCGAGGTTCAGTATTTTGCAAATGGCAAAGAGGGGTTTAGAGTTGTTAGAATGAAAACTGAAATACCAATTGATGATACAAACGAAAAATTAAAAGATTTTGAAAAAACTATATTTATTGATATAAGTTACAATATTTATAAATTTAAGAGTTATTAAAAACTCTGTTAAATATTCTTAAACATTCGGTTTTAGTTAACAATAAATAAACAAAAAATGTAATTTTGACATAAACAAAATCATAAACAAAATGAAAAATATTAGATTACTTTCTTTATTAATTGTGCTATTGTTATTTAGCAATGTTAATGCACAAAAATATAATATCAAAATAAAGGTTAAAGGTGTTGCCGATACTGTGGCTTATTTGGGTAATTATTACGGAAGTAAAAAATATGCAATAGATACAGCTAAAATTGATAGTAAAGGTAACCTTGTATTTAAAGGCGATAAAAAACTTGATGGTGGAATGTATATAGTTTTATTTCCATCGAGAAATATGGCTTTTTTTGAGTTACTCATTGGCGATGACCAAGATTTTTCGATAGAAACAGACACAACAGAGTTTTTTCAAAAGAATTTGAAAACAAAAGGCTCGGTTGCTAATAGTGAGTTTTATAAATTTCAAAAAGAATTAAATGGTATAGGTAAACAATTACATTATTTACAATTAGATTTAAAAAAACATAATGCGAACAAAGATTCAGCTGATGTAATAAAAAAACAACTTACTGAATTAGGTGAAAAACGCGAAAAATTGCTCGAAGAAACAGCTAATAAAGCAAAGAGTAAAACAATGAAAACAATAATAAATTTGATGCGTGAGGTTCAAGTTCCTGAATTTGATATACCGGAAACTGTTGCAAATAAAGACTCTGTAAAACGTATAAAAAGTTACGAATATTATAAAGCTCATTATTGGGATGGTGTTGACTTAACCGATAGTACAATTTTAAGAACTCCAATGTTTGAGCCAAAATTAAAACGATATATGACTCAAACAATACTTCAACAACCAGATACTGTTATTAAAGAAGGCGAAGTATTAATTGCTAAAACAGGTGGCAAAGGGCAGGTTTTTAGATACTTAGTTGTTTATATGTTAGATTACAATAATTCTACAAAACTTATGGGAATGGATAAAGTTTTTGTTGAAATTGCCAATAAATATTACTTAACAGGTAAAGCTACTTGGGCTGATAGTGCATTGCTTGCAAAAGTAACCGAACGAGCAACAAAAATGGCTCCTAACTTGGTTGGAAATTCTGCACCTGACTTACAGCGTTTAGAAAGTTGGGATCATAAATATTATACACTTTACGATTTAAAACACGATTATATTGTAATTGCTTTTTGGGAACCACATTGCGGACATTGTAAAAAAGAAATTCCAAAATTGCATAATGTATATACTAAACTAAAAGCCGAAGGTGTTGATGTTGAAGTAATGGCTATATATACACAAGTTGATAGAGAACCTTGGGAAAAGTTTATAAAAGAAAAAGAAATTGATGATTGGTTAAATGTTTACGATAAATATCAGTTTACAAATTTTAGAAATTTGTACGATGTTTATGCAACACCAACAATTTATATTTTAGATAAAGATAAGAAAATTATAGCAAAGCGTTTAGGTGCAGAGCAAGTTGAAAAGTTTTTATTAAATTTAGATAAAATCAAAAAAGGTGAAAAACCTTTAAAATAACTATATAGTAGTTAATATAAACTATTTATAAAGTTTGTAAATTATAAGTTACGGCTCCAATGGGGTCGTAATTTTTTTAATAATATAACAATTAAGCAAATGAAAAAGATTCTATTAATATTGTTTATTGCAAATACTGTTTTTTATACTTTTTCTCAAAATTATGATATAAAAATAAAAGTAAAAGGAGTTAATAAAGGCGATGTTTATTTAGGGCATTATTATAACGATGCACAGTATGTAATAGATACAACAAGTATAAATAAAAAAGGGGTTGCTAATTTTAAGGGGAGTAAAAGATTAGATGGAGGTGTTTATTTGGTGCTTTTTCCACAAAGAGATATGTCGTACTTTGAAATACTAATAGGTAACGACCAAGAGTTTACAATTGAAACAGATACACTTGAGTTTTATATGAAAAATATAAAAGCAAAAGGCTCAATTGATAATAAGGAGTTTTTTGCGTTTAAGAAAAAAGACAGAGATTTTGGACTTGAATCATATTATTTACAAACAAGTTATAAAAAGTATAGCACAAATAAAGATTCCGTTAATGCTATAAGAAAAAGGCTCACTGCACTCGCTAAAAAACGAGAAGCATTTCTTTCAGAAACATCTAAAACTGTTAAATCTAAAACTTTAAAAGTAGTTGTAAATTTAATGAGAGATATTGAAGTACCACAGATAAAAGAAAGCTCCATAAATAAAGATTCTGTAAGATTGGCAAGATATAATTATTATAAAAATCATTATTGGGATTATGTCGATTTTTCAGATAGTACAATTTTAAATACACAGTTATTTGCTCCCAAATTAAAAAGGTTTATGACTAAAATTATAGTTCAACGTGCCGATACAATAATAAATGAAGGCGATAAACTAATTGCAATGGCAAAATCGTCTCCAATAATGTATAGATATATGGTTGAGTATATGCTTGGTTTTGCCGATAAATCTAAACTAATGGGAATGGATAAAGTTTTTGTTGAAACAGCAAAAAAATATCATTTAAAAGGACTAGCAACTTGGGCAGATAGTTCAAGAATAGCAAAAATAAGGAGTAGTGTAGAAAAAACAGAGCCAAACCTAGTAGGTAATCCTGCCCCAGATTTACGACGCTTAGAAAGTGTTGATCACAAGTATTATACATTATACGATATAAAAAGTGAATATACAGTACTTGCATTTTGGGAACCTCATTGTGGACATTGTAAAATTGAAATACCAAAACTTTATAAGGTGTACGAAAAACTAAAAGCTAAAGGAATTGGTGTAGAAGTAATGGCAGTTTACACACAAATAAAACGCGAGCCTTGGGAAAAATTTATTGAAGAAAAAGATATTACCGATTGGATAAATGTTTACGATAAATATCAGTTAACAAATTTTAGAATGTTGTATAATGTTTACGCAACACCTTCAATTTATCTTTTAGATAAGAATAAAAAAATTATTGGTAAAAAACTTAATTTTGAACAGGTAGAGAAGTTTTTGATTAATATTGATAAATTGAGAAAAGGGGGAGAGTAAAACTGTATTAATTTACAAAAAAAGAATTGTTGACACTATACTAATAAGTGTATAAACATAAAAAAGCCGAAGTTGATACTTCAGCTTTTACAATATGCTAGTATTTATAACTAATTTATTCGTGACCAAGAAGTAACTTAGAAATACCTTTAACAGCAGCATAACCATCAGCAATAGCAGAAATAGCATCGGCTGTCTTGTTTACAGCATCACCACCGGCAAATACTTTAGGGTCTCCTGTTTGGTTAAATTCATTTACAACAATCATCATACCTCGCTTAATTTCAATTTTGTCTTTAAAGCTTTCCGGTAACCATGAGTAATCAGCTTCCTGACCAATAGCTCCAATTACTGTATCACATTCAAAAATTTCTTCAGAACCTTCAATTGCAACAGGTCTTGGACGACCTCCTTTGTCATCTGCTACCATTTCGGCACGTAAAAATTCAACACCGGCAACTTTACCATCTGCACCTTTAATAATTTTGGTAGGAATAGTTTGAGGATCAATTCTAACACCTTCTTCTTGAGCTCCAATAATTTCTTCCCAATCGGCAGGCATATCTTCTACTCTACGTCTGTAAAGAATAACTACTTCTGCACCCAAACGGGCTGATACTCTTGCTCCATCAATAGCAACATTACCGCCACCAAATACTGCAACTTTTTTACCAACATCGTATTTATCGCCACGGTTAATAATATCAAGGAAATCAACAGCAGGAATTGAACCCTGAATTTCTTCATTTTCCATACCTAGAGTCCAAGCTTTTTGGAAACCAATACCAACAAAAATTGCGTCGAAAGCTGTGTGCATTTCTTCAAAAGTAATATCTTTTCCAACAGTGGTATTGTAATTAATTTTAACACCAATGCTTTCCATATACTCAACTTGTTTATCAACACTTTCCATAGGGAATCGGTATTTTGGAATACCGTAAACTGTCATACCTCCGGCTTTTGCTTTAGCTTCAAAAATAGTAACATCAAATCCACGTAAAGCAAGGTAATAACCGGCTGTTAAGCCCGAAGGGCCAGCTCCAATAATACCAACTTTTTTTCCATTTGGTTCAGCAATAACTGGATTTAATATTTCTTTAATTTTTGCGGCAGTTGGTGCTGTTTCTGTAGCATATCGTTTTAACCAGCGTATTGATACTGCACCTTTGTCGTTAGGGTCGTTTTCAACTCCACGATGAGTAAGAGCACAAACAGTTTCGCATTGGCGAGTACAAACCTTTCCACACATTTCAGGGAATGGGTTATTATCATAAATAATACGTAATGCATCTTCATCGTTTCCACTAGCAATAGCATTAATATATTCAGGAATGTGCATTGTATCAGGACATACATTTGTACAAAGTCCACAAGAAATACAACGTTGAGCTTCTGCACGTGCTTCTTCTTCATTATAGCCAAGAACAACTTCTGCAAACGATTTTACACGTTCGCTACCTTCAAGTTCACGCATTGGAACTCTGTTGTACATTGATAATGAGAATTCTGTTTCTGAAGTAAACGATATGTCATTTTTTCCTTCAGGATTATCAACTCCCGGTGTCCAAAGAAATGCATTTGCATCAGGAGTAACATAAATATAATCTTTTGTTAAGTTTAATGAACCGGTAGGGCATACCTCAACGCATAAAGCACACCAACAACAACGACCGTTATCAACACGAGGACGTAACCCACTATCACCACGCGAATGCTCTACACCCTCAATATTTATCATATCTATAGCATCGTTTTGGCAAATAGTTGAACAGTTTCCACAACCAATACATACTTGTAAATCGTTATAGTGTAAACCACGATAACGGTCGGCAGTTTTCTTAGTTTCAAAAGGGTAGTTAATAGTATGAGGTTTTTTCCCCAACTGTTTAACAGCTCCTAATGGTTGTAACATTCCTTTTAAATCAAAAAAGCTCATCTTTTTTATTTTTTATTTTTTATTTATTAATTATTATTGAAAAAAATACGACATATATTATATCAATAATAAATATAAAATAATAATTAATAAATTAAATTATCTTTCCATTTCCGGAGGACAAACGCCCATCGAGTTCAAAATAAATGAAACATCGGCTATATTTTGTCCCGGTAATATTTTTTCTAATACTGTAATGCCGTTAGTGTAAGCAGCACCTTTTACGTGTACTCTACGAGGTTTGTTAGAACCGTCACTAACTACATAGAATCCAACTTCTCCACGAACCGACTCTGTTTTGGTCCAAGCCTCACCGGCAGGAACAGTCCATTTCATAGGGTTTGGTACTTTATTATAAAATTCGCCTTCAGGCATTTTTTCTAATGCTTGACGAATAATATTAATCGATTGGCGTGCTTCTTCTTGACGAACTAATGCGCGTGCCCAAACATCGCCACCTTCTTGAGTAGGTACAATAAAATCTAATTTATCGTAAGCACAATATGGTTCGTCAATACGAACATCGTGCTTAATGCCTGTTCCTCTAAGTGGTGCTCCAACAACTCCCCATTCAATAGCTTTATCTTTTGGTACAATACCAACGCCTTGAGCTCTTTTTTGGAAAATTGTATTATCAAACATTATTTTGTTATATTCGTCAAGACGTTTCTCAATGTAATCCATTGTTTTAAGAGCTTTGTCTTTCCAACCTTTTGGTAAGTCTCTACGAACTCCTCCCGGCCAAATATACATATGGTAAATTCTACCACCTGTTAGCTCTTCAAATAAATCAAGAATGTAGTTTCTGTCTCCAACTGACCATTGTCCAGTTAGGTACAAGCCTGCCGAACCTGATTGACCTGCGTACCATAGCATAAATGATTGTAAGCGAGCAAGTTCCATTACTATTGTGCGTATGTATTCTGCTCTTTCCGGAACTTCTCTGTTTTCAAGCTCTTCAACAGCTCTTGCATATGTAAGCTCCATTGGGTCAGGCTCAGGTACACAAAATCTACATAAAATTGTAAATGTTTGTAACCAATTACGTCGTTCAATTAATTTCTCGAAAGCACGGTGAAGGTATCCTACGTGAGTTTCTGCTCTCACAACAGTATCACCTGTAACTTTTAATTTAATCATCATATTCCCTGTAATACCAGGGTGTTGAGGACCTAAATACAGTGTGGTTTCTTTTTCTCGTACCATTACTCTCTTGAATATTTTTTAGCGAAATCAGGAATTACTTCTCCGCTTTGTTTTGTTAATTCTTCTCTTACATCTTTTGCATCTTCACGTCCGGGACGTTGGTAAAATGTTTTTTCAGCATAGGCGTGAGTATCAAAATCTCTACGCATAGGAGGCATTTCGTCCCAATCTTCTAATGCAAAATCTTGACGGCCAATTAATCCGGGAAACTGAATACCGTACATTTCACGCATTTCGCGTTCGTATGTATTTGCTTGGTCCCATATGCTATCAATGTTTTCCATTTCTGCATTTTCTCTATCGATAAAAGTTTTAAGCATAATGGTAACTTTTTCAGTAGGAGACCATATAATATAATTTAGTTCAAATTTACCATCTTCTATACGGTCAACAACCGACATATGGTTTAAATGAATATATCCTTGTTGATTTTTACAGAATAATAAGATACTTGAAACAATATCTTTATTAGCCGTAATCATCACTCGTTTTTCTCTAGCAATATGCCCTTCAACATTGAAGGCTACTTTTATTGCTTCGAGAATTTTATTTTCTTTTTCCATACTCTATAAATTCTAAACTTTGAATTCTAAATTTTAAATTAATTTATATAATTTTAAATTCGTAATTCATAATTTATTTTACCAGTTATAATCCGGCATACGCCAATTTTTAATTATCTTCTTTTGATTGGCTCTGTACCACTCAAGATTTTCTTTATATTTTGCTGCATTATTTGCAGTTCCTTCAGCAATTTGTTTTTGTAGTTGAACAAAACCTGAAATTACAGCTTCAGGACGAGGCATACAGCCATTAATATATACATCAACCGGAATATATCTGTCTAATGCATTGATAGTGTTGTAACTATCGTAATACATACCTCCGTTAATAGTACACGAACCAAAACCAATTACATATTTGGGGTCTTGCATTTGCTCGTAAACTCTAATTACACGTTTTAAAGTTTTTGTAGCTAAATAACCTGTAATTAATAATACATCAGCTTGACGAGGAGTTGCGGCACCTCTAATACCAAAACGCTCTGCATCGTAACGAGATGTCATTGTAGCAGGAATTTCGATAGCACCACAACCTGTGCCATAAGCCATAACAAAAAGTGAGTGTTTTCTACTCCAATTTTGTATGTATTCTACTATTGTTTGTTTATCTTTATTATTTGATGTCATAGTTAATAAGATTTAAAAAATAGCCCAAATTACAGCGATTACACCTAAGGCTGTAGGCCATCCCCAAAAATATCTGATTGCTTGTTCTGTTCTGTATCGAGGGCTTATCCAACCGTAAAATACAGGAACCATATAAAGCGAAAATGTTTTTAATAATAAAATTCCTAATCCCATGATAGTAGCTAAAATACCGGTTCCGAAACCGGCACCACCCATAAATAAATCAACATAAAGGGTTAATTTAATAAATGCGAAGATAGAGCCTCCACTCATCATTGTTCCAAGATATTTACCTCCAAACTCAGAAACAGGACCTGATGCTAATTCAGCAGGAGCACCAACAATATCGAAAGGAGAGTATCGAAACATTCCTAAAGATGCAAATAAAGCTGCTAAAAATGCAAATGGGTTTGCAAACATCATCCAAGTACCTGTTTGGGCTTGAATATCCATAATGTCTTGAATTGATGTAGTTTTATATTGAACCATTAAAGCAACTAACGCTAAAACGAAAGGGATTTCAAATCCAACCATTTGGCTGAGTCCACGAGTTACACCAATAGCCGAGTTTGGGTTACCTGTTTGTCCTGCACCAAGAGCCATACCTAACGAGCCAAAAACCATCATATAAAGAAGGAAAATTAAATCGCCGTGAAAAGTAAGGTTTGGAAACCATAAATTGCCATTTAAAATTGGAATAAACATTAGCACTGTACCTGCAGAAATTATAATCCATACAGGAGCCATATGTCCCATAAATCCGTGAGCAATATTTGTTTTCTTACTTTGAAGTTTTAATAAATCTAAAAAGTTCTGCCATATAACAGGACCTCGTCTGTTTTGAACTCTTGCGGTAAGTTTTCTAACAATACCTCCGTAAGTCATACCTACTGTAAAGGCAAGTATAACTGTAAGTAATGCTCCAATAATTTTTATACCTAAATCTTCCATATTTTATTATTATACAAATAAAGTATCTTTAAATAACAACATTAATACAAGGAATATAACTACAAACAATGCATAAGTTTGTCCGTTTCCAGTGTATATTTTTCTGGTAAAGTTAAAAAGAGCTTCTAAGCCATTACCAAGTTCGTTCCAAATTTTATTCATACTACGCTTGTACATAGGTGCTGCAGCTCTAACAAACGGTTGGAAAAAATTTATTTGGAAAGTTAAGTTTTCGTTTTCGTAAGGAATTTCACCTGATGTTGAAATGTCTTTTGTTCCAACATAACGTGTGCCTTTTAATCCTTTTAGTGTGATGAATGCAAATATTGATACAAATACAACACCTATTGTAATTCCAAGATATGTAAGGTTCATTTCGTTACCCCACACATTGTTAAGTACCGACATGTTCCAAGTTACATCTTTAAAACCAATAAATTCCATTGCGGTTGCTATTGGGGAGAATATTAATCCCGGAAAAGCACCTGTAATAACTAATAATATGGCTAAAACTAACATTGGAATTATCATTGTAATAGGAGCTTCTTTTACCTGCTCTGTTTCTTTTTCTTCTTGTCCTAAAAATAATCCGAAAAGGAAACGGTAACTGTATAAGAATGCAGCTGTACTTGAGAAGAAAATTACTATTACTAAAAAGTATGAATTGCTTTCTGTTATTAAGGCTTCGTAAAGCATCCATTTACCGACAAAACCACCTAATGGAGGAATACCTGCAAGTGCAATAATTGATATTAAAGCTGTAAGAAATGTGAAAGGCATTTTTCTGATTAAACCGGATATTTTAGTCATATCGGTAGTTCCTGCCTGACGTTCAACGGCTCCAACAACCATAAATAAAGCTCCTTTAAATATACCGTGAACAACAGCTAAAAATAGAGCCGCCATAACACCAAGTTTTGTACCGGTTGCTAAACCTACTGTAATATATCCAAGCTGAGCGATTGATGAGTATGCTAAAAGTTTTTTAGCATCGTCTTGAATAAGTGCGTAGAGTGTGGCAATTACAGCTGTAATACCACCTAACCAACCAATTGTTTGTTGAAGATAAATAACGCTGAATCCACTAAAAAAGTTAGTTAAGCTACCGCTACGGTCAGCAGTAAACATATGACCAAGTACTAATCCCATACCTAAAACTCCCATTTTACTCATTGCTCCGGAGAATATAACTGTAAAGGATGTTGGTGCATTATTATATGCTCCCGGTGCCCATACGTGAAGTGGCATTGTTGCAGCTTTTACTCCAAATCCTATAAGTAGAAGAATAGGTATGTATATATTATCAATAAAATTGAATGCTCCTGCATTAATTGCATCAGAAATAAGGAAAGTATCGTATTGTCCTTTTATCATTACAATAGCAGTAAGCATTGAGTATGCTCCAATTGCACTAAATATCATATATTTAATACCAATTTTTTTAACATTTTTACCTGAGTATATAATAATAAGGTAAGATGCCCAAGTCATTATTTCCCAAAAAATGAAGAATGAAATAAAATCGTTGGCGAAAATAATACCTGTCATACCTGCAATAACAAGCACAAAGTTGAAATAAAAACCACTTGTGCGTTCTTTGTTTTGCATATAGGATATTGAATATAACGAAGCTAAAGTACCTAAACCTAAAACTATTATTCCGAATAAATATCCGTAACTGTTAAGTCCCCACTGTAATTGAATTCCACCAAGCGAAAACTCAATAAAACTGCCCATTTCAATTTGTGTAAAAAATAGGGCAGAAGCTGCTGCTATTGATAAAAATGCAACAGTACCGCTAATAATTGATGATATTTTGCCAAGAACAAACGATAGTCCTGCACCTGCAAAAAGAATCAATAATATTAAAAAGAAACTATTCATATCTGTTTAGTTTATATTTTGTGTTAATACCGCTTGAATATATGATGCTTTATCTAATAACATATCAGCAGCGTTGTTTAAAAAGTGAGTTATTATATCAGGATAAACTCCAACAACAATTATTGTAGCTCCTAATATTAACATAGAAACCATTGCATTAATTGATGGTTTTTGTACTTTAATTTCTTCGTCTTCTTGTTTGCCGTAGTATAATGTGCTTACAACTCTGAAATAATAAATTATTTCTATTATACTAACTGCTAATATTGCCATTATTAATAAAAGCATATTTTGGTCGGCAGCAGCAGTAAGTACATATAGTTTGCTCCAAAATCCTGAGAAAGGAGGTAGTCCAACTATTGCAAATGCACCTAAGCCAAATAGTAATGATACAATTGGAAGTTTTTTTCCTAATCCGGCTAAAGCCGATATTTTTTTGTTTAAAGAGTTATAGGTTAAATAACTTCCACTCATAAATAACAAACTTTTGATAACTGCGTGGTTAAACATTAAGAATAATGCTCCAATAATTGCAGTTTTTGTGCCAATGCCAAAAGCAATAAGTACAAAACCCATTTGACCAATACTTGAATAAGCAAGCATTCGTTTAAGGTTTGTTTGTGCTACTGCAGCTGTTTCGGCAATTATCATTGTTATTAAACCACCGTATATTAAGAAATCGTAAGCTCCGTGAATATCGAATAGAGTGAAAATAACTCTTATTAATGCGTAAACACCAGCTTTAACAACTATTCCTGCAAAGGCTGCTCCAATTGGTCCGGGAGATTGAGAGTAAGCATCAGGAGCCCATCCGTTTAACGGGAACATTTCTGCCTCAATACCAAAGCCTACTAAAAATAATACTAAAATTGTAGCTCTTAATGGAGTTGGTATTAAATGTGCATTTTGAGCAATTTCTGCCATATTTAATGTGCCAAGCTGTGTGTAAAGAATCATTACGGCAAGCAATATCATTACTGATGCGAAGCTACCTATTAATAAATATTTAAATCCTGCTTCAGCTCCATCTCTTTCGCGGTAAAACGATGTAAGCGAATATGCTGTAATGGCTGTTATCTCCATAAATACAAATAGGTTGAAAATATCACCCGTAAGTACAATGCCAATTGCACCGGTAACCATCATCATTTGTAATATATGATATTTTTGAGATTGAGATTGTTCAATTTTCTTAAAATTATAACTGTAAAGCCAAATTAAGAAGCCAACAACCGACATTAGACTTGCTAAAAATCCACTGAAAGGAGTAAACATAAGGTTAATTCCCCAAGGGGCAGACCAACCTGCAATTTTTTCAGATATTACACCTACTTCGCTAACTTGCATCATTAATACAATTGAAACGAAAACAGAGTATAACAATACAATTCCCGGTACTATTCTGGCAAGTTCTTTATGAATGTACTTGCTTAATAATGGAATTGTAAAAGCCGCTAATAACGGCACCGCAATATAATGAACCGGACTTATTACCATTTTAAAGATTTTATTTGATCAATTCTTGCTGTATTATGATGTTTATATAAACGTATCACTAATGAAAGGGCAACTGCTGTTACTGCAAAACCAATAACAATTGCTGTAAGTACCAATGCTTGTGGTACAGGGTCAACCATTTTATTAACTGCATCTTCGTTTCCCGGAGAAAAAATTGGGGCAGTTCCGCCTTTAATATATCCAATAGCCACAAATAATAAATGTACACCGGCATCAATTATAGATAAACCGATTACAATTTTTATTAGGTGTTTTTTTATAAGAACTGCATACAGACCTATTAATATAAGTGCAATTGCAGAACCATAAACACCTGTTGTTATTATACTATTATATTGTTCGAAATTTTGCATTATTTTTTTGGTTTAATGTTCAACAATATATCTAAAACTCCTGTTAATTCGGCTGCAACTTTAAATCCAACAGCTATATATATAATAGGAATTACACCACCACTTATTAAATTATTAAGTTCTCCTGCAGGTAAAACATTTTCTAAGAAAGTTCCTCCTGTTAAAAGTCCCCATAAACCAATGCTTACAAATGTAATTCCTGCAAGACTTTCAACCCAATTAAGCATTGTGTGTCCGGCTTTAAAGTTTTTGTAAGATATTAGCATAAGTAGAAAACCTGTTGCTATAATTGCTCCTCCTTGGAAACCTCCACCTGGTGTTAAGTGTCCGTGAATAAAAACATAAATTCCTAATAGAGCAATTAAAGGAAATAATACTCTTGAGCCTGTTTGCATAAGTGATGATGAAGGTTTGTTTATTCTTTCAATTTCTTCTTCATCTTCTTTTCTGCGGAAAAGTATGCTTCCTAAACCTGTTGTTGCAAGGAAAAGAACTGTTACTTCGCCAAGTGTATCAAAACCTCTATAATTTACAACAATTGCAGTTACTGTGTTTGCAACAGATGTTTTTTCTACGGTGTTATTTAAGTAGTACCCCGCAACGGTTTGTTCGTCTTGCGGATTTCCTATTCGGTTTTCTCCGAAAGGAATTAAGTTAAATGTATCGGTTAAAAAATAACCAACAATAACTAATAATACCAATACAAGTACTTTCTTCATTTTTAGAACTTTTCAAGATTATTATCTACTGTTTCGTCTTCGTTTCGCGAGGTATTTCTAATAGTAATTACAAAAATTATTGTCGTTAATGCAATACCAATAGCAGCTTCGGTTAAAGCAACATCGGGAGCTTGCATTAAATAAAAGAATACCGAAAGAATTAAACTTACAACACCTGTTGAAATAACAGCTGCAAGTAAATCTTTTTGAATTACTGCATATAGTGCCGATGCAACAAGCAAAACAGCTAAAATGCTAAATATTACAACGTATGTTATCATAGTTTAACCTCCTCTTTTACTTCAATGTCTTGAACTTTTTCGTAAGCATCAACTTTTTTCTTCATTATAGGTTTTAAGCCTGCTTTGTAGGCTGCACGTGCTAAAGCGTGCGAGCTTAAAGGGTTGGCAATGCCAATAAATATTACAATAATTATTGTTTTTACCATCCAAGCCGGTTCAATAAAACCTACACCTAAAATTGCACTCATAGCACCAATTGTGGTAGCTTTTGTTCCTGCTTGTAGTCTGTTGTACAAGTCCGGCATACGGTATATACCTAGAGCACCAAGGAATAAAAATATTCCTCCAATAACTAAAAGTCCGTATCCAATGTATCTTAAAATCTCCATTATAATGCTTTTTCTATAAATCTTGCGATTACAATTACACCAATAAAACCAAGAACTGCATATATAAGAGCTACATCAATGTAGATGTATCTTTTAAACATAAGTCCTAATAACACCAATGCCGCAGTTGCAATAACTGACATTGTATCTAGTGCCACAGCTCTATCGGCTGCGGTTGGTCCTTTAACAAATCGTAAAAAACCAAGTAATAACCCTAAGGCCATTAACGATAATACTATTATGAATACTGTCTCCATATAATAGGGTTTATCCGTAAATTTTTAATAAAACTTTTTCGAAAGGTTCAGCTATTTCTTTAAATGCTTCTTCCGGATTTTCTGTTGCTACATCAATCCAATGTATATACATTGTATCATCAATTACATCAATTGTAAGTGTACCAGGTGTAAGTGTGATACTGTTTGCTAAAATCATTTTAGCAAAATCGTTTGTTAGTTTAGTTTTTATTTCAACAATACCCGGATTAATAGGTAGTGCAGGGTTTATAACTCTAACAGCTACATCAAGATTTGCTTTAATAAGGGCTATTATAAAAACAAAAAAGTATTGAACCAAAAAAATAATTTTATGAGGCATCAATACTTGTAGTCCGCAGCACGAGAAGTATTTGTTGGTTAATAAACCGAGAATTAAACTTACAAATGCTCCTGTTAAAACTTCGGCTAATTGAATATCGGCAAAAGAGCCGGGCCAAGTAAAAGCATTCCAAATAATAAACACCATTATAAAGGTGTATAAAAATTTGCTTATAGATGATTTTCCGTCTTGCATTTTAATCTTCTTAAAATTTATACAAAAATATAATTATATACATTTTTAGTTAGGTATATATTTGTGTTTTTTAACAGATTTTTTAATTTGTTCTCTGTCTAAATAGGGGAGAGACGCAAGTGTTGGATTGTTTAAATATATTATGATTTGTTAGTAATTTAAATTTTATTTTGTGTTAGGTTTCTTTTTAATTAACTCAATATATACAACTCCTATAAGAGCAAGAAGTAGAATTATTGAACTAATTAATGAAATTGTACTTCCAATAGCCCACGAACGAGGTTCAAATTTAAATTCAATTGTATGAGAACCTGCAGGTATTTTCATAGCACGTAATACATAATCTGCTCTAAAATGTGAAACTTGTTTATTGTCGATATATGTATTCCAACCTTTATCGTAATATATTTCAGAGAACACAGCTATTTGGTTAGTATTAGCTGTAGATTTGTATGATATATGATTTGGTTTGTATTCTGTTAGTTTAATAGTTGCTGATTTATCTTCAGTTAAGTTTATTAATTCTTTTTCAAAACGTTTGTCGACTATTGCTGTATTTTTTGGTTCGAAATTTTGTACTGCTTTAATTTCTTCGTTTGCATCGGCAACTATTTTTATATTATTTACAAACCAAGCATTTCCGAGAGCATAATTATTTACCAATGGTGGAGCTTCCGGATTGTATATAATGTATTTGGTGTTTAGCATATTTAATGCTTGATTTTGTTTTAATACATTATCGATACTTTGCTGAGTTGGTTTATTTTGTAATGTAGATATAATATTTTGCATTTCTTTGCTTATTTCTGCATCAATTAATTCTTGATATCTGCGCATTTTTGCACCATGATAACCTCCAATTGATTTATGAAAATATGATGTGCTTGCATCGTTAAAAGTACTTACTGCAAGATTTAATACTCTGTAATTTGGGTCGTTATCTTTTAATATTATTTCGTCAGCTTTGCTTGCTGTAAAAGGTACTTCTACTTTGCGTTTTGTAACAAAATTATCTTCGTTAAGGTAACGTTTATCTACACTCCATAAATCGATAACAATAGCTAATCCAATAATAATGTATAGATAATTTGTTTTAAGTTTACCTTTAATGTAAAACCATATTGTACCTGCACCAATTAATACAAAAATTAATGAACGAATAGCATCACTTCGCATAATTGAGGCTCGGTCTTCAAGAATTGAATCTTGTAAATAATTAGGTAGTTGCGAGTCTGAAAGTCCAATAAAATCGAGTATTCCAGGGTTAATTAAAAATAATAATATTATACCGGCTAAAATACTAACAGAGTATTTTAATGCTTTTGTAATTTGTTCTTTTGATACTTTTTCTTCAATAATATTTTTTAAAGCTAAAAAGCCCAATAATGGTATTGTTAATTCTGCAATAATTAAAATCATTGAAACTGTACGGAATTTGTTATATCCGGGAAAATAGTCGAAAAATAAATCGGTTAACGGCATAAAGTTTTTACCCCAAGCAAGCATTATTGAAAGAGCTGTTGCTGTTAATAGCCAAGTACGAATAGGCCCTTTTACTAAAAAAATACCCATCATAAATAAGAAAATAACTAAAGCACCTATATAAACAGGTCCTGATGTAAAAGGTTGTGCACCCCAGTATGTTGGCATTCGTTTAATAGCATCGGCAGCTTGTTTTTTTGTTGCTCCAATACTTAGTAGTTTATTATATGTAGCCGATTTATTCGATAACTCTGAGCCACTCGCTCCACCAACCAAATTAGGTATAAATAGGTTAAAAGTTTCTAATTTACCATAGCTCCACGATGTTGCATAGTCTTTGTCTAAGCCTGATGTTTGGTTTTTGTGGTCGATTGTTAGTTCTGATTTTCCTCGTGTTGATTCAGGAGTGTATTCAATTGTTGTAAATAAAATTGCGGCATTTGTGCCTACAGCTAGTAAAGCACCAACTATAAGTAATCCAATAGATTTAATTAAGTAGCTAAATTCTTTATTTTTTACAAAATTAATTAACTCAATAATACCGTATATTAATATTAAAATTAACCCATAATATGTTATTTGTAAGTGGTTTGATAGTATTTCAAATGTTAGGAATATTGCAAAAACAACAGAACCCAAAATTAGTTTTCGTTGATTAAAAACTAAAATTACACCGGCTAAAACACCGGGTAAGTAGCCTAATGCAGTCATTTTTGAGTTGTGTCCTGCAGCGATTATTATTAAAAAATAACTTGATAATCCATAAGCTAATGCTCCTACTGTGGCAAGTTTCCAATTAAGTTTAAATGATAATAGTAATACATAAAATCCAATAAATGCTACAAAAATAAAGTATGCAGGCTTTTTTAAAAGTCGTGTAGCACGGTCAATTTTTAAGAATAAATTAGATTCGTTTGTGGCCGATATTTGATATGTTGGCATTCCTCCAAACATACTATTTGTCCACATGGTTTGTTCGTTGTGCGATTTGTTAAAATCTTTTGCTTCTTTACTCATTCCAATATAATGAGTAATATCGCCTTGTTGTAATTCTTTGCTGAACATATCAGGCGAAAAGTATAATATTGATATTGATACAAAAATTATTAATGGAATTAAATAATTAAAAACCTTTTTCGACTGCATATTAATTTTTTTAATGTTTTGAACAAAAGTAATATATTGAAATTAAATATTGTATTTTTTTATTACATTTGTGTTTAATTTTACGAAATTTAAAATATGAAAAAATATTAGTAATTTCAATACTACTTGTTGTATCAGTAATTAATGCTCAAAACAATCCTGTAATTGGATATCAAAAAATTAATGAAATTGAAGGTGGTTTTACGGGTGTTCTATTTCAAGATGATTATTTTGGTGTATCTTTAGATTCGATTGGAGATGGCAATATTGATATTGCTGTTGGTTGTTATAGAGATGATGATGGTGGGAATGATTTAGGTGCAGTTTATATTTTATTTTTAAATTCTGATGGAACTGTAAATCATGAACAAAAATTAAGTAGTACAGAGGGTAATCTTAATATGAGTTTGTATTCATATCATCTCTTTGGTATTTCAGTAGCCGCAGTTGGCGATATTAATTGGGATAATAAAATGGATATAATTGTTGGTGCTCCCAGAGATGCAACTAATGGAACGGGGTCAGGAGCATTCTATATTTAGATACTAATGGTACCGTTATTAGCCATCAGTATGTTACAGAGGGGTGTAGCGACTTTTTAGGCGATTTAGATGTTGATGTTTTTTTGGGAAGAGGTGTTGCTTCTATTGGTAAATACGGTATATTTTATCGTCTTTTAATTGGAGCTTCGCACTATAGTGATAATGGAGGAGTAAGTAAAGGTGCTGTTTGGGTGTTGAAAATTAAAGGCGAAATAAATACAGAAACTGATGTTCTTATATATAACGATATATATTTATTTCCAAACCCTGCTAATAATTATATTAATTTGGGATATAGGCGATTGTTAAATAATTCAAGAATTAAAGTCTTTGATATTATAGGTAAGCATATCAATGTTAATATAAATTATTTACCAAACTAAGCTGTTATTGAATTATCAGGTTTAAAATCGGGTATATATTTCGTTAAATTTGGTAATTTAACGAAGAAGTTTATAAAATATTAATTACTTTTGCAACTTATTTAATTTTTAAAATACTGATATGAGGGGGATTAAGAAGATTTATTATTTGTTTCAACAATTAGTTTTAATAAATAGAATAAATAAAAGATTAAAGAATAAGATTGTTAGCTGTGGTTTAGATAATAACATTCCTTATGTTGAGTTATTAAATGGTTTTAAATTTTTTGGTTTTAAAAGCCAACCATATCAAAAAAAGTTATTCTTTTTGTTTAATAAAAGCATAAAACAAAAATTAAAATCGTGCCCTGATTGTATTAATATTTTATTTGATATTGATTTTAGATATTTCCCTCCAAAAACAGAAAGAGAAACTTATGATATGGGTAAGTACTATAATGTAAATAAGGGTGAGATTGTGTTGGAGCTGGGTGCATATATAGGAATGTATGCTATAAAAATGTCTGAAATTGTTGGCGTAGAAGGTAAAGTTATTGCTGTTGAGGCTATTGAAGATAATTATAGCATATTGAAAAAAAATGTTGAATCTAATTCTATTTCTAATATTATTCCAATGAATAAAGCAATTTGGAATAAAGATGAAGATATTAGTTTTTTCAGAACAGAAAATCAAGAAAATAGTGCTGTAACAGGAGTTGTTGATGAAGATAATATTATAACAGTAGAGGGAGCTACAATTGATACAATCGTTAAAAATAATAATTTATTGAGAGTTGATTTTATTAGAATTCAAGTTAATGGAGCAGAAGTTGAAGCATTACAAGGAATGCTTGAAACTTTTAAATTGAAACCAATTGTTATGGTTACAGTTGTTTATATTAGTAAGAAAGCAGTATTGCAAATATTACAAGAAAACGGGTATGAAACAACAGAGTATAAATACTCTGTATTAGCTATCCCGAAATAATTTATTTATTTATAATTTTATTTTTTATTTTCCCAATATTTGGAAAATATTTAATAATAATAAATATTTTTTCCTTCTCTGTTTTTGAGAAAAAACCAAATACAAACAATAAAAGAGGGAAAGTTAGTAGAATTGAACTTTTTATTACTAATCCAATCAATATAGATTCGTTATTTATATAGTATAATGAAGATGTAATAATAACACTAGATAATATTAATATAACTAATCTTTTTATTTCATAATTTACATAATACTCTCTTTGTGAATAATAATAATATAATACTAAAATTACAAAACTGCTTATTATTGATGCTATTGATGCTCCGTAAATACCGTAATTTGGTATAAGAGCAAAGTTTAAAATAAGGTTTATAACAGCACCAGTAAGTACTATAAACGAATTGTATTTAGTTTTCTTCACAAAATGTAATCCTAAAGAAAACATATAGTAAATACCTTTTATTAAAAATGTGTACGAAATAAAAGGAACTATTTTGTAAGCCTCATAATAAGCAGGGTCTTTCGATAAAAGAAGTATTATTTCTTTAGAATAAAACGAAAGAGTTAAAACCGAAAAAACAAGTACAAAAGTTAAGTATGTTAATACTTTAGCAAAGAATTCTTTTGCACCTTCTTTATCATACATTTTGTATGCTATAGGTAAAAATCCCATTTGAAATGATTGTATAATAACAATGTTAACAATACTTGAAAGTTTATAACCTAAATTATATATTCCAACTTCTGATAATGAATAAAAATGTTTTAATGCAAATCTATCTGCTAAAGTTAGAATCATTGTAGATATTGTTGAAAATACTAAAGGAAACCCGTAAATAAACATTTCTTTCCCTGTTTTTATATCAAATTTAAATACAATTTGTTTTAATGTAAACGGAATTGTAACAAAAGAGAATAGAGCGCTACTAATAAGCATACTTAATACTATACCTTCAACACCAATTTGTGCATAAGCAACAAAATAAATTGCTAATACTAAATTAAGTAACAGCTTTGTTATTAGAATTATAATGTAAAGAACTGATTTTTGTTTTAATCTTAATAAGTCAAGAATAAAGCTGTTATAAATCTCAACAAAAATGTATATTGATAAATAATAGAAGTAAATATAAAGTTTGTCAGAATCTAGCAGTAACTCAGATAAATAACTAGCAAAAATAAAAGATGATACAACAAAAGGTATTATTAAAATACCAGAACTTAACATTGCGGTAAATATAATTTGCTTTTTCTTATAAGTGTCACTTTCAACCGATGCCCACCTTAGCATTGCAGTAGATAGTTTAAAACTTAACACTCCAATAGAAAACTGTGCAATAGCTTCAATAATAGCAAGTAAACCATAATCAGCAGTTGTAAGGTAAGTGGTATATAATGGTAGTAAAATAAATCCCACCATTTTTATACTTAGGTTACCTAAACTATAAATTATAGTATGTTTTGCAGTATTAAATAAATTTTTAAACATTTATTTATAGTGAAATTATGTTTGCGATTTTATTGCTAATAATTTTGTGTCCTTCTGTTGAATAATGAATCCCATCTGGATAATATTTCACCCCATCTATGTCAGAAATATCAACTTTTTTAATATCAAATTCCGATGAAAGTTTATTTATTATTTTATTATATATTTCTACATTTTTTTTTGTGCCAGGAAGTTGTTTCTCAACTCTATCTGAAGGTGTATTTATCGGAATTATTATTATTTTAGAATTAGTTTCTTTAATAATATATTCGATAAGTATTTTATATAGATTTTTAAATTGTTTTTTATTTACCCAAGAATTTTTCCCTCTTAATTTAACAAATATACTTCTTTTAGGTTTAACAATAATATTATAAACTGTGGCTAATAATATACTTATACTTTTTTGAGATTTAAATGTAATAATATCTGAAAACCATTTAGGTACATCTCTTGTTGACGCATCAGGTATCCCAATATTTAAAACAATATAATCAGGATAATCAGAAATTAACTCGTCAATTCTTGGAAAGATATCTTTTAGTGTTGCTCTTGTAAAAGCTTTGTTACTAATGGTAAAACAAGTGTTAGAGTCTGTCTCAGATAACTTATCTTGTAAATATTGGCCGTAATTTTTATTCATAGGTTCTTTCATAGGAGGGCGGACTCTAATTGCAACAGAACAACCTATTATTGAGACTTTTATATGTTTCATAATTACAGTTTGTAACCGTATTTTTGTGCTAAAGTATTACAAATATTTTTGAGTTTTGTCTTGTCAACATTATTCCAGTCTTTGTATTTTGCTACATTTCCTGAGGTTTGAATATTAGATTTTTTATTTAATCTTTTAGAAATCTTAGATTCGTTAACAGAAATCTCCATAAAACTCATAAGGTTTTTAACATTTTCTAAGTTTAATTCATTAAAATTAAACGAATAAAATCTATTAGAATCAATATTTTGCGAGAAATTTTCAATAAAAGAATTTGTTTCATTCCATAACCACGAAATTTTTGTAATAGAATCAGAATTATGCCAATCTAAATTCATTTTATTTGTTGGAGTAATTAATTTCTGATTTAAATTACTGTCCTCTTTATACCAATTTCGTCTTAAGCCAGAGCGTACAAATTCACCTGGATGACGATATAAATGTACAAATTTACTGTTAGGAAAAATTTCACTTAATGCGTATGCAAAAAATGTTATATGATTGTTTGTTTCAACAAATCTTTTTTCTGTTTTATATGCGTATCTTAAATGTTGTTCCCTACCTGTAAGGAAAATTTCTTTAATGAATGATAGCAGTATACTATTATCTAAATCACTATTATACATATTGTATGCATAGTTGTTTTGTATAGCAAAATCAGGGCGTTCAGAGTGTAATAGCATTAAGCTCTTATTGTTACTTAACAAATCTGTAAACCATTTAGTACCTGTTCTTCCTGTTGATAGAAAAAATATAGGAGTTTCTAATTTGTTAAAATTAGATGCTCTTAAATCGTATATTGTACCTTTTTTTTTGGGTTTCCCAAATTTATAGGTCCAATATATTTCTTCTATCGATATGTTTTTAAGTGTTGAAAACATTGTTTCTCAAAAGTAAAGTATATTTATCTATTATCAAAAAATACAGAAATAATCATTTTAATATTTTTAAAAAACGATTGATTCCAATGTATTGGATGAGTTAGTAAGCAAACGGTTTGTTTTTGTTTATCAATCATTTTGTAGGGCGAGCCAGAGTGTTTCCATTCAAAATTTGCATAAATTGAGCTATCCGAAATATATGCATCAAACATTTTTGTAATGTTTACATCATAAGTTTCAAATAAGATATTATGTTCTTTATAAAATTTATTGTCAATAATTACATGGTTTGGAGTGTCTAAAACTCTATTACGCTTGTCGCCATGCGAGCAAATTGTGTTAATTTTAAAATAATATTTTTCAAATTTTTTAATTTCTTCTGATAAGTTTTGTGTACATATTTGCTTAACTTTATTGGTTATTTTTTCATTATTAATGATATTTTTTTGTTTTGCATAAGTAGCAAGTGTTTCAAAATGAAGCGAAACCTCAAAATTATTTTTGTGCATTTCATTCATTATTTTGCTGTTCATTGTTTTCCAACGGAAATAAAATGTAGAGTTTGCTCCATAATGTTTTTCCAATTTATAAAAACTATAAGCCCCTTTTGCATCATAATCAACATCATGGCGAAGAATTAATACTTTTTCATTAGTTTCTTTGTAATTGTTATACCAATCTATTAGCGATACTAATTTGTAGTTTTTTGCAATAGCATATTTTAGAATATTTTCATATTCATGGAGTCTGTTTTTTTGAAAAAGTTTTTTTGTAATTTTAGTTATCATTTTTTTGAAGTAATATTATTACACTAACAGGTATTTTAAAAAGTTTAACAAATATATTTTTTGAAATACTACTAAAAATTTTTGTTATATGTTTACTGCGTGGCAAAATATAAATTAGTATCCAAAAGGGAGGAAATAAATATACTATTTCTTTATTATATTTATTACCGCTATAAAGTTTATTAATATTTTGTTCTGAAAGATATTTCCACCCAGTTGGTGCTTTTTCTGTAAAATTAGATTTAGTAATTAAACAAATTAATCCATTATTTGTTAAAAAATTAATCCAATGATTTAATATTAATGTAGAGTTTTCAAAATTGGTGGTGTTAAAAGGCGAAAATCCTTTTGCAAAAAATAAATCTATATTTTTTGCAAAAGATAGATTTACACCATTAAGTTTCCTGAAATCAATAAAATTATATTTTCTTTTAGCTTTGTTTATAGCTGATTCAGAAAAGTCGAATCCGAAAACTTTGTATCCTAAAAATGTTAATATTGCGGAATAAAGTCCTGTGCCACAGCCTGCATCAACAACAGTATGTATTTCTTTATTAAATATTGATTTAGATATTTTAATAAAAACTTTTGTTTTAAATTTAGTTATTATTGAAATACCTTTCCAATCTTTATTTTTGTAAAAATTATTATAATATTCTTCTGTTGCCATTTAATCTATTGTTAATTTCTTAACTAAATCTTTTGCTAAAATATTTTCAGGTTTAGTATTATTTATTTCCGATAATAAATTACTGTAAAAATTATCTAAAAAACCGTTTGGATAATCAAGCTCAAATCCATTGTGCCAAAGTAAAGTAAATATACCATGAAATTGATTTATTTCAAAAATTAGATTTTTTATGCTTTTTATTGCTTGTTTTTTATCGTATTTTTTATAGTAAAATAATGTTGTGTCCATTGCAATTAAAGGAAACTCCCAAATATTAATTGTTTTATCATTTTGAAAATCAAATAATTTAAATGGTAAGCAAAAGGAATTTCTAAAGCCCTCGTTTTCAGCAAAACATAAGCTGGAATCATATTTCAAATTAGCATATTCATGATTTAATATTGTACTAGGAGTATTAAAAATTAGTCTGTGCTGGCGACCTCCAAAAATATTAGTTTCAGAGTGTTTTTCAAGTTCAGTTTTCTGTTCCCTTAATCCATATTTGTTAGTTGCCGAACTAACTGTTCCGTGTAAACCAATTTCACAGTTGTTTGAATTTATTATTTTAAAAGCTTTTTTAATTTTTTTATCAGAAAAATTGTAGGTTGAATCTACGTTTTTTTGATTTTTCTTCAAAAAATAAAAACATGATTTAAAACCATTCTCTTTCTCTGTATCAATAAGCTTATCGAAACTCCAATAAGGATTGTTTTTTGAACCTGATAAATAGTTTATTAAGTATTTCAATATATCACTTTTCGATAATGTAGTTTTTGATATTCCTAAAAGTTCTTTTATTTTATATAAAAAATTTGGAAAGGTATAGTAATCAATATTATCAATATCGTGAGTTAAAAGTAATCCATAAGAATTAAATAGTTTTTTTTCAATAACATTATTACTTGTAAACGAATTTATTGCATCAGAAATAAATTTAAAATAATAATTAACAATTGGTTTCTCAATAATATTTAGTTCTTTCTGAATTGATTTGTTATAAGGAAAACGTCCATGAAAATCACGTTCTTCTACTATTGTTTCTTGGTATCCTGAAAGTAAGTAAAATGCCGATTTTAAAATATCGTGATTAAAAATTAGATTAGAATCTTTTATTGAAAATAGCTCATTTTTGTCGTTTGTTGGAAATAAAATAGGAATTTCATTGTGTGTAAAAATATTACTTGAATTTAGCTCTTTATCCGATAATAGAAATATTATTTTATTATTATAGTTATGTATTTCATTGTTATTTTTTAAAAAAATAAAATTATTACGAATGTCTGTTAAGTCTATTGTTAAACCTAAATGATATAAAACATAATTGATTTTATTTTCAGATAAAAATACCTTCATTATTTACTTATGCTTTCATATGCTTTTATTATATTTTTCCCGAATAAATTTGTTGAATATTTTTCTAAAATGGCTTTTTTCCCATTTTGCCCCATTTTTGTTCTTAGTTCGGGGTTATTATAAAGAATTTCTATCTTTTCAGTAAAATCATTAACGCTATTCCATTTATGTACTAAGCCTGCATTTTCTTCATTAATTAAGTCTGCTTGAGGTTTACAGTCCGATACAAGCGATGGGCGTTCTAAAAGCATGTATTGATACACTTTGTTTGCAATTCCAGATTCGTGTTGATCGTTTTTCTCAATAGGAGAGAGGCAAATATCGCTTGCTATAATGTACGATGGTAATAATTTAATATCTTTCCACTCATGAAAAATAATATTGTTTTTTAGTTCTTTGCTATTAATTACCGACATAAATTCGGCTATCTCATTCTTGTCTATAGGGCCAATTAACAGAAATTTTATATTCGGGTTTGTTTTAATAAGAATTTTTAAAGATTCAAAAACAACAAATATTCCTCGTCGTTTAGATATTCCCCCAAAGTAAAATAGAATAAAATCATCTGGTTTTTTGTTAATAATGTTTTCAGTTATTTCAAAAGAAAGCATTTCCTTAATATTTGGTATGTTTGGATATATTTCAAATTTTGAATTGTTTAAGAAGTTGTAACGAGAAATTAATTTTTCTTTGAACCACTCGCTAAGTACAATTATTTTATCAGGGTAACTTAAAAAAGCCTTTTCTTTTTTCTTCCATTTATTAGGTTTTATAAGCAAACTATTAGGCAATTTATTCATCCATTTGTAACCTTCAACTGCAATAGGGTAGTTTTCATGTAGGTCTAAAATGAATTTAACATTAAGCCCTTTTAAAGCTATATGAGCTGCTTTGCTCAGGTATAAATCGTGTACGTGAAGTATTTCAATATTGTTAACAATAACAAATTTACGAATGTGCTTTGCCCAAAATGAAGAGTATAAATCAATAGTATTCATTAAAGCAAACATTATATCTTTATGCTTTCTATTAATTATTATTTTTGAAATATTGTATTCCGAACTAGACTTTTGTTCATTCCCAAAATCAAAACATAAAACATTAACAGTATGATGTTCTGAAATTATTTTACACTCGTTATTTACTCGTATATCATTATAAAATTCGTTATCAACAACTACTCCAATATTCATATTTACAAATTTAATAATTTAACCAACAAATTAGTAAGTTCTTTGCGAGAATATTTTTCAATACCATCGAAAGAGTATTTTGTTTTATCAAAATTGGAAATGAAATCTAAAATACCATCAATATCGTTAAAATCAAAAATATTTCCTGAATTTGTTTCTTTTAGTATTTTTGCAATATCACCATCTGTAGGGCCAATTGCTAAAATTGGGTTCTTACTTGCTAAATATTCGAAAAATTTACCAGTTAAAATTCCTTTTGCATTTGGGGTGTTATTAATAGGTAAATATAATAAATCAGCATTAAAAATATATTGAACTACTTTGTTATGTGGCAAATATTTTACAATTTTAGTATAACTGTTAAGCTCGTATTTATTTAGCATTTCCTTTACCAATGCATCTAATTTGCCAACAAAAATAAGCTGTATTTTTTGTTCAAATTCTTTGTTTGCTTTAATAGCTAGATTTATCGCGTTATAAAAACTTTCGTGGTTGCGGTCTTTGTTTATTGATCCAATATGTGCAATTATAAATTTATCAGACTTTTGTTTTTTGTAATTAAAAAAATCATCAGAATCGTAACCGTTTGTAATAACTGAAATGTTATTTTTACCTGTTATTTTCACAAACTCATTTTTCATAGTTTCGCCAATAGTAACAATTTTATCGGCAGTTTGGAGTACTTTCTTTTCCAATTTATGATGAGTTTTATCTGCCCAAGTTGTGAGTTTTAGTTCTCTATAAAAATCAATATTAGTCCAGGGGTCACGAAAATCGGCAAGCCAAAAAATATTCAATTTTTTTTTTAGTTTTAACCCAATTACATTAACGCTATGAGGTGGTCCTGTTGTAATAATGGTTTTAATGTTATTATCAGAAATATATTTTTGTAAAAATTTAACCGAAGGTTTTATCCAAAACATTTTAGCATCGGGTATAAAAAAGTTTCCTCGAATAAAAAGCGAAATTTTTTGTTTTAAACTATTGTTTACTTCAGTACTATTTTCGTTTAAAAAACTTGCATTAATATTTCCTTTTTGTCCGGTAAATTTTTTGTAAAAACCCATTGGTTCCCAAATAGGTTGTTTTATTACCGTTATGTTTTCCGGAATATCTTTTAAAAGAGAAGAATCGTTTTCCGGAGATTCAGGACTTTCTACTGTGAAAATATGAAGTTCGTAGCCAAGTTTTGCCAAATATTTCGAAAATTTTAGCCATCGCTGAACTCCTGCACCTCCGGCAGGTGGCCAATAGTATGTTATTATTAAAATTTTCTTCATTATTAAAATTTAACAGTTAATTTAATGTTAATCCTGCGTCCGGTAAGGTAATTTGGTACGGCATATTGACGGTTTCTAATATCTTTTATCCATAGGTGAGAAATTGTATTATTTATACCTAAAAGATTAAACACTTCGGCTGTTAGCCAGATATTTGTAAAATGACGGAAAAAATTGTGTTCGCTTAAATTTGATTTTTCACTTACAAAAATTTTTGTAAAACCTATGTCAACACGTTTATATGCGGGCATACGTAGAGTGTGTAAATATTTTTCAGAATCTGGAGGTCCAAAAGTTAAGCCGCTACCATAAACTAAATTTAAGTGTACTTTAAACGATGGGAATTTTGGTACATAGTCTTGAAAAAATAAGCCAAAATTAACAAGTTGGTCTGATGGGCGAGGAATATAGCCATGTCCATCGCCATCAATATCTTCTTCTGTTTTCATTAATGAAAGGCTTGCCCAGCTGTCGGTACCTGGAACAAATTCACCGTTAATTTTTAAATCTAACCCTGTAGCATAACCATGTGCATTATTATTTGCCAAATATTTTATCTGCACATTATCAACAATATATGGGTTTAAATTGTCAAGTATTTTGTAATAAATTTCTGTAATAAATTTAAATGGGCGGTTCCACATTTTAAAGTTATAGTCGCTACCAAGTACAAAGTGGATTGCTTTTTGCGATTTTACTTTTAAGTTTAGTTCGCCATTCATTTGTAAATATTCTTTGTAAAATGGTGGCTGATAGTAAACTCCTGTGGCAAAACGGAAAACAATATCGTTATCCCAATCTGGAATTATAGAGAAACTACCTCGAGGAGATGTTAAAAACTCGTTATTAATATCGGTATATAAAAAGCGAACACCAAGGTTTAAGTTGAACTCTGTTTTATTTTTAAAAAATGTATAAGAGTCTTGAATAAAATAGGAGTATTTATTTACGTTTAATTTATTTTCTGAAAAAACACTGCTGTATAAATTAACAAACTCAGGGTTATATCCAACAGTATCAGGGTAGGGTAGCGAGTAGCCAGCCGAGTCGCGAAGTTCCCATTGATTAATTTTATTTAATATATTTTCGTGTTTATATTTTAGTCCCCAATAAAGAGTGTGATTGTTGAATTTATGTTCTCCTTTATGTTCAATACCATAAACATCGGCGTAAAATTTATTTCTTGCATGAGTTAAAAACGAACCAATTCCAATATTCATAAGCGAATCGCCTAAGTTATCAGAGCCTAAATCTTTATCAAGCTCATTTAAATAATATTGACCTAAAATATCGTAAGTTTCGCTTTCTTTAGTAGAAAAACCTGATGCAATTAATTTCAATTTTGTTTTATTATTAGGTCTGAAAGTAGTTGTAAATGCGTTGGTTACTGTTTGGAATTTATCTAATTCTTGACCATCAAAATATATTTTTAAACCTAAAGCTTCGTTTACAGTTCCAAAGCTTGTTTCACGGTCTTGGGGTATAAAATTGTATGTGTTATCGGTATAATTACCAAGATATGATATTTGCCATTTTTCGTCAAACTCATAAGCAATATATGTTTGAATATCCCAAAAGCGTGGTTTGTATTCGCCTTTAGTATCGAGCGAACCAAGTAAATAAGCATTTGATTTGTATCTTCCTCCAATTAAATATGTAAGTTTGTGATTTTTTGATGAACCTTCGAGGTGTCCAGTTCCGCCTAATAATCCAGCTGTAACCGAACCTGCAAGTTTTCGTGGTGTTTTGTATTTAATATCAAGTACCGACGACATTTTATCGCCATACATTGCCTCAAAACCTCCAGCTGAAAATTCTACGGATTTAACTAAGTCAGGGTTTATAAAGCTAAGTCCTTCTTGTTCGCCCGATTTTACAAGTTGTGGGCGGTAAATCTCTATATTATTAACATAAACCAAGTTTTCGTCAAAATTTCCACCACGCACAGTATATTGCGAGCTTAATTCGTTATTTGACGAAACTCCCGGCAGGGTTTTTATTAACGACTCTATTCCGCTTCCTGTACTTGGTATTATTTCGTATTTTTTTGAGTCTAAGCGAGTTATTCCTCGTTGGCGTTTTTCTTTATCCTCAACAGTGGCTTCGCCAATCATTGTGTAATTTGTGTTTAGGTTTTTGCTAATAGTTTTTGTTTGGTTTGGTTTTAGGTTTACTATTAATGTTTCTGGTGTGAACTCAATATGTGAAATAATAACAGTTAAATTTGTGTTTGCAGGTACTTTAATTTTATATTTACCGTATTGGTTTGTTGTTGTTCCTTTTTTTGTTTCTTTAATTACAATATTTGCAAAATCAATTGGTGTACCATCTTTACTTTTTAATGTACCTTTTATAGTGGCTGTTTCTTGCGAAAACCCGATTGAAAAATTAAAAACTAATATTAAGAATATTATTTCTTTTATCATATATTATATAAAGTTTCAAAAATAAATAAAGATATTGTTGTTAACGAATTTATTTTGGAATTAGTGTATGTATGAAATATTGTTGTTATTATATCAAATTTATTATTTTTTTGTTTCTTTTTTATGAATAAAATCGAACGGAAATAATTTTACCCTAAACACATAAATAGGAGAGGTAAAGTGTTCTTTTATATTTGGATTTCCCAGTAACATTATTCTATAGCCTGTACCTGCACCAACACCTATGCCTTTAAATAGTTTGTACATTCCGTTAATATTTGCTTCGTAAATTATAATAAAACTATTATCAATAATTTGTTTGTTATTGTTTTGGTTGTATTTTAAATAACTATATCCGCCACCAAGTTGTATGGGTAAATTAAATTCCCATTTTTTGTTCTTGAAAAAAACATAATCGGCAAAAACTGATAAATATTCCAAGTGTAATTTAGTTGTAACAGTTTTGTCTGTATTGTTTTCGGTAATTTGTCTGTTAATATAAAAGTTTGAACGTAAAAAGCTAAAGCTCAGCCCTAACCTTATTTTTTTTTGATAATCTAATCCTATTTTTACACTTGAAATTTGTGCCCGTTTGTTTGATATAAAAGAGTTTCTTGAATCGAACCGGAATGTGAGTTTTGGTCTTTCTTTCATTGCTAAACTAATATCTTCAAAAAACTCATCTTTTTGTGAAAAAAGATTGTTTATTGAAAGCAATAGTATAATTAAAACAATGTATTTGGCTTTATTCTTCATCTTTTGGAAGTTTTATTTTTCTTCCATTTATTCGTATTAATTGTCCGTTTTTATATTTTTCAAGTAAGAATATATTTCCTTCTTCATCAAATCGTTTTAGATTTTTATCTAATTTGCCTGCAACATAAAATCGTTCTTCTTTTGTACGACCATTATCGTAATAATATTTGTGTTTCCCCTCTTCAACTCCTTGAACAAATTCTCCTTCAAAGATTAATTTATTATCTCTATTGTAATACTTCCAAATTCCATTACGTTCACCCATTTCAAAATTGCCAATTTCAGTAGCATCGCCTGTTTGATATATCCATTCTCCATTTTTTTCACCTTCTAAATATTCGCCTTTAGTAACAATTTTTCCATCTATAGTATATTCAATAAAACTACCATCTTCTTTACCATTTATAAAATTTTCTTCACGTAGTAGTTTGCCATTTTCGTAATACCATTTCCATAAACCATTGTATCTGCCTTTAACAAAATTTCCTTCTTGCTCTAGTTTTCCTGATTTGTAATAGTATTTCCATTTACCTGTTTTTCTATTTTTATTGTATTTTCCTTCAGATTTTAACTCTCCTGTTTTATATAGAAATTTCCAATGTCCAATTTTTTTATTAAACTCGTTTACTTGTCCCATCGAAATTATAGTACCTGTTTCGTCGTAATATTTTGCTTTAATTACTTTTCCATCTGCCGAATATTCTTTGTGTAATGCAATTGGTACACCGTTTAAATAACCTCCTGCTGTTTTTGGTTTGCCTGAAGGATAAAACTCATTTTTTTCTTCAATTTTTGGTTTTTCGCTTATGTCTTTTTGAAGTATTTTGCCATCTTTATATAAATTTATTGATAGTATTTTGCCGTTTTTATCGAAGCTTTTAACGTAACCATTAAGTTTACCATTAACATAATTCATTTCTGTTTTTATTATGTTGTTTGGGTAAAATTCTTTCCATACCCCATGCTTTTTGCCTTTATTATTATATCTATTTATTTTTTCTTTATATACAAGATAATCTCTACGATATTCATATACTGTAACAATTAATGTGTCATCTTTAACTTGTTTGCCTAATCCTTCGCGATTACCATTTTTGTAATTTATTACTTTATCAAGTTTACTTGTTTTGTAATTGTAATAATAAGATAATCCTTCACGTTTTCCGTTAAAATATAATTCTTTTGAGTATAATCCTCCTATTTTACCTGAATCGGTTTTTTCGTATTTGTATGTATAAAAATATCCATTTTTTTTATCTTCGTGATAGTTTATTTTTTTTAAAGTATCGCCATCTACACTATAAAATACCCATGTACTATCTAACATAAAAAACTTACGGTTACCTTCGGCTTGTATTTTACCATTTACGTAATATGTTTTCCAGTATCCATCAGGCTTGCCATCACGCATATAACCTTCGCTTGAGATATTGCCGTTTCCATAATAAAATTTATTGTATCCGTTTGGATTGGTTTCGTTTTGTGAATAACTTGCCAATGCAATTATTATGAAAGATAATATTATTATTATTTTTTTCAATATGTAATTTTTAACAATTAATCTAATTAAAATTTATCGTAATAAAGTATATGCTTCGCTTTTCTCAGTATGACTGTGTTGATGTTATGTTTACAACATAAAACTCAAATATTTGTCATTTTGAACGTACTGAAAAATCTAATATAAATTATAACGGTAAAAATCCGTTAGGATTATAATGTTATAAAAGTATAAATTTAAAATATATTATTGATAAATTATAATGAGTTAAGTTAAAAAAATATTTACTTATACATTTTTTCTCGTAGAGCTTGAACTTTTTCGTTAACAATATATTCGTCGTAGTCCATTAATTTATCGATAATTCCGTTAGGTGTTAATTCTATAATACGGTTACAAATTGACTGAATAAATTCGTGGTCATGCGATGACATAAATACATTGCCTGGATATTTAATAAGGTTGTTATTAAATGCCTGAATAGATTCAAGGTCAAGATGATTGGTAGGAGTGTCAAGTACTAGAGCATTGGCATCTTGAAGCATCATTTTAGATATCATACAACGCATTTTTTCGCCTCCGGAAAGTACTTCTACTTTTTTGTCAAGCTCATCGCCATTGAAAAGCATTTTTCCTAAGTAACCTTTAATATACATATCGGTTGTGTCGTTTGTAAACTGACAAAGCCAATCAAAAAGATTTAATTCGCTTCTGAAAAATTCTTGGTTATCTAAAGGTAAATATGCAGTTGTAATAGTTTGTCCCCATTGGTAAGTTCCTGCATCGGCTTTTTGTTTGCCGTTAATAATTTCGAAAAATGCTGTCATTGCACGAGGGTCTTTAGATAAGAAAATTATTTTATCTCCTTTTTGTGCGTAAAATTCAACATCTTTAAAGAGTATTTGCCCATCAATACTTGCACTTAAACCACTTACGTCAAGTATTTTATCGCCAGCTTCACGTGAAGGAGAGAATATAATACCGGGATATTTACGAGTTGAAGGTTTAATATCTTCAATATTAAGTTTTTCAATCATTTTTTTACGGCTTGTTGTTTGCTTAGATTTTGCAACATTGGCACTAAAACGAGAGATGAACTCTTGTAATTCTTTTTTCTTTTCTTCAGCTTTTTTATTCTGTAATTGTTGCTGACGTAATGCTAATTGGCTGCTTTGATACCAAAAAGAGTAGTTTCCTGCAAACATTTGCACTTTACCAAAATCAATATCAACAGTATGTGTACTTACTGCATCTAAAAAGTGACGGTCGTGAGAAACAACTAATACTGTGTTTTCATAATTTGCAAGGTATTCTTCTAACCATTGCACAGTATATAAGTCAAGGTCGTTTGTAGGTTCATCTAAAAGCAAATTATCGGGTTTACCAAAAAGTGCCTGAGCTAATAAAACTCTTACTTTTTGCTTACCGCTCATATCTTTCATTAAAGTATAATGAAATTCTTCTTTTATGCCTAACCCACTGAGTAAGTTAGCTGCATCGCTTTCTGCATTCCAACCATCCATATCGGCAAACTTTTCTTCTAGTTCGGCTGTTTTAATACCGTCAGCTTCCGAAAAATCTGGTTTTGCATAAAGAGCATTTTTTTCTTCCATTATTGCCCATAGTTGCGAGTGTCCCATCATTACGGTATCTAAAACTGTATGTTCATCAAATGCAAAGTGATCTTGACTTAATACTGAAAGACGTTCGCCTGCACCAAGCAAAACATGTCCAGCTGTTGAGTCAATCTCGCCAGAAATTGCTTTTAATAATGTAGATTTTCCTGCACCGTTTGCTCCAATTATTCCATAACAGTTTCCTGCTGTGAATTTCATATTAACATCTTGAAACAAAACTCTTTTCCCAAATTGAATTCTTAAATCTGCTACTGTAATCATTTAACTATGTGTATTTTTTAAAAATGTTTGCAAAGATACATATTAGTTTATCGTTTATAAAGTTTTACTGTTTAAAGTTTATACCTATTTTAAAGAAATATAAGGAAATCAGATTGTTTTGTAATATTTGTTCTCAAATCTTTAAGCGAATGAATTATTAGAAGTTTCGTTATGTAATAATTATTGTCTATTAAAGTTTTGTATTATAAAATATAATTAGCTAGTATTAGTAAAACAAACTTTTGCAAAAGTATTAAATTAGATTAATTTTGTAAAATTAAATAAAGATTATGGCAAGATTTGGAAGATGGATAGGTGGTGGTTTAGGTTTTGTTATGGGTGGGCCTATTGGTGCATTATTTGGCTTTGCAATAGGAAGTGTTATTGATAATGTATCGGTAAAAAAAATAGAAGGAGGAAGTGCAACACAAGGCGATTTTACGTTAAGTTTATTAGCGTTAATAGCAGTTGTTTTAAAAGCTGATGGTAAAGTATTAAAATCGGAACTTGCTTATGTTAAAAAGTTTTTAGTACAAAATTTTGGAGAACAAAACTCTAAAGAATTATTACAACTTTTAAAATCAGCATTAGATAAGGATATTAATTTACAAGAAATAGCCTACGATATAAAAGCTAATATGCGATATGAAGGAAGGCACCAAATAGTACATTTTCTTTTAGGTTTAGCACTTGCTGATGGCGAATTTCACAAAAATGAAAAATATATAATAGAGCAAATATGTGTATTACTTGGAATTACACCAAAGGACCAAGCTTCATTATTTGCAATGTTTGTAAAAGATACCGAAAGTTCTTATAAAATATTAGGTATTACAAAATCGGCAACTAATGATGAAATTAAAAAAGCATATCGTAGTATGGCTAAAAAGCATCACCCTGATAAAGTTGTAAATTTAGGCGATGATGTAAGAGAAAAAGCCAAAGAAAAATTCCAGACCATACAACAAGCTTACGAAGATTTGAAAAAAGAACGAGGCTTTTAATTTGCTCGGGTTTGATTTACACCTCTTGGGGCATATTAAAATATTATTATATATTGGTAGATTGTTTGTTATTGGCATGAAAATACATTTAAATTAGATGAGAATTGATTGGCTTTTAGAATATAATCCTGTTGTTTTAGCTTTAGTAGCAACAATGTTTACGTGGTTTGTAACTGCTTTAGGTGCTTCAATGGTTTTTTTCTTTAAAACCATAAATAAGAAAGTTTTAAATTCGATGCTTGGTTTTGCAGCCGGAGTAATGATAGCGGCAAGCTTTTGGTCGTTATTAAAACCTGCTATTGAAATGACTGAGGAACAAGGCGGTATTTCATGGGTACCGGCCGTTGTTGGTTTTTTATCCGGAGGTTTATTTCTTTTTTTAATAGATAAAATACTGCCTCACCTACACCTTGGCTTATCTATTGATAAAGCTGAAGGTATAAAAACTTCTTTGCAGAGAAGTGTATTGTTGGTTTTAGCCATAACTTTGCATAATATTCCTGAAGGTTTAGCAGTTGGAGTAGCGTTTGGTGCTTTAGCAAGTAATCCCGATTTAGGAATATTATCAGGAGCAATTGTTCTAGCTATAGGTATTGGGTTACAAAATTTTCCGGAAGGTGCAGCAGTCTCAATTCCATTACGCAGAGAGGGTTTGTCTAGGTTTAAATCATTTAATTATGGGCAGTTATCGGGTGTAGTAGAGCCAATAGCCGGTGTTTTAGGTGCATATTTGGTATTAACAATCTCGCCTTTGTTACCTTACGCATTGTCTTTTGCTGCAGGAGCAATGATTTTTGTTGTGATTGAAGAGCTTATTCCTGAATCGCAAATGGGAAATGAAACTGATTTATCTACAATAGGAGCAATGCTTGGGTTTGCAACAATGATGTTTTTAGATGTTGCTCTTGGGTAATTATAAATCTTTAGAAAACTCACCTAAAATATAATTAAACATACGTGGGTTCTCCCACATTGGCGAATGTCCTGTATCAGAAATTATTTGTATTTTATTTCGCCAAAGTTTTTCTTCTATACCTGAACTTTTAAGAGTGTCTAAATTTATTATTCTATCTTTTTCTCCAAAAATAATAGCAGTAGGAATGTTTATTTTATCTATTAAATCAAAATCGTTTGTTTTGTCATATTTAAAACTTTCGCCCAAAACAAAACGAAAATTGGGGTCGGTATTTTTAATATTATCAACAAACGATATATCAGCTAAATCATCATTTTTAACAAAAACTTGAGCCAGTTTACTCGAATCGTATTCGTTAAGTATTGGTTTGAAGAAAATATTAAAAACATCATCAACTATATATGAATCGGATAAATTGCTATAATTTTTAATTGGTGACATATTTGCTAAGATTAAGCCTTTAATTTTGTTTGATTTATCAATCATGCGTAAAGCAACATGTGATCCGAGCGAATGCCCAACCAAAATACATTTTTCTATATCTAACTCATTAATTGTATCAGCCATGAGTTTGGCTATACTATTTATAGTATAAATTTCACGAGCTTGTAAAGAAAAATCTGAAGCTCCATGTCCAGGCATATCAATAGAAATAAATTTATATTTTTTGCCTTCCTCACTCATCATTTGTTTGTAAAACGATGCTGCACCAATTGAGTTTGCATGAATAAAAACAAAAGTTTCACCATTGCCTTCGCTATGGTAAGTTGCTATTTTGTGGTCTTGTATTGTTAATGCTTTAAATTTCATTTTGTTATTGTTAAAAACTATTTAAAAAGTATTTCTCTGCTCAAGTTAAATGGGTTATTTCTTTTGTAAGCACTACGTATATGTCGTTGAATTACCGAATGGTTTTCCCATTTTTTATTTCCATTTTCAAGATAATCTTTTAGAATAAAATCGACCTCGTTATAATTTTTAGCATCTAATTGTTCTAAATCACTACTCGTAATACCTAATCCGTCAGTAGGAGTTGCATCAATACAAACCTGTAAAGCTTCTTTTTCTTTATCCGACTTTAACTCGTTTTCAATAAGATATTTAGATAATTCGTAAACTTCTGTTTTCCATAAGCTTTGTATCATGCCGTAATCTCCAACATCGCCATGTAAAGTCCAATAACCTTCTAAAAGTTCGGTATAATTATCGGTTGATAAAACTAAACCATTGTGCTGTTGAGCTAAATTGTATAGGTAAATCATTCGTATACGAGCTTTAATATTGCCATAGCGTATTTTGTTCTCACGAGTTGAAAGGTCAATTTTACCTTCTTCAATAGTATTAAGTGTGTTAAGATATAAATCGGTTAAATTAACATCTTTGAAGCTAGAACAAAAAGACTCACCAATTAATTTGCCTCTATTAATTTCGCCATCTGTATTTGTTTCGATAGTAATGCTTCGTCCAATTAATTGCACATTATTTTTTTTACAAATAGGGGCTGCTAAAACAGTACATAATGCTGAATCAATACCTCCGCTTTCGCCTATTATTAGTGCTTTAATATCGTATTTGTTAATGTATGTATTCAACTCACGTCTTATATTTTTAATTATTTTTTTACTATCCATTTTATTAATAATTTAATTGAGAAATTAAAGTTTATATATTATTATTTAAGAAAACAAATTAAGCATTTTTTGTTCGTCTCCTGCTATAAATTATGTTAAAATCAGAAATTGTTACTGTGAATAATCCTGTAACACACACGGCATAAGTTGAAACAAAAAGTGTGTCAACAAACGATATTTCTCCATTATAATGAACAAAAGGTAGATTTAATAATAATGTTCCTATTGAAATTAAGCTAATAAAAGAAACTGTTAGATATTGCCACGGATTTAATTTTATGTTGGAACTAGATTGTTTCAAATCTTATTTTTTATGCAAAATTATAGATTTAATATTAAAAACAAGAGTATTGCTTTAATAATATTACTTCTTTATTTGGTATATCTTCATTTATTTATATTAGACGTTTCTATATATTGTTAACTGTAAAGTTTCACTACAAAATATAACTACTATCTAGCCTATATTATTATTATTATTATTTACTTGGGTCTAAGTAAATTAACTTTATTTTTATTAAGTTACATGAATAATTCGGATTAAATAAGGTAAAATAGTATGTATGTTCTACAACGGTAAAAGTTGTTGTAACAGATAATGAAAAAAATATCCAATGGCAAAATATTTTAGGCATAATTGTAATAAATATACAATTTTGATGTAAATAATTATCTTTTATCGAATCCTAAAAAATCATAAAAAGAAAATTTGCAACTTAGTTGCAGAAAAGAAATCATATCTTTGTATTAATCTATGAAAATAAGGTATAAAAATATAACATCAATATTCTTACTAATTACAGGATTAGTAATACTTGTACATTTAATTATTCCTCACGATCATCATTACGATAATTTATCAGAAGAAACTCATAACGAGCATCAAGAAAAAAACGATAAAGGTCAAGAACCTATTCACTGTCATTTTTTTAATGATGTTGTTGTAAATAAAGCAGTTGTATCGTATGATAATATAGTAAAACAAATTTCCATATTATATGCTTATGTGTCTGAATTAAATTTTGACTTTGACCATAACACAATTCTAAATGCTATTTTTTATAAAGATTTTTATTATCCTGATTTTCTTGCAATATTAAGCGTATCGCCCACTCGCGGTTCACCTTTATCATTTTTATAGTAAAAAACTTTTTAAAGTTTTATTGTTTCATATTGTTGATATAATTAGTTTATATTGTATCAATTCATAACTATATAAACTTTCAATTTTATAAACTTTTAACTTAATAAAATGATAAATAATATAATAAATTTTTCAATAAAAAATAAGGCGTTGGTATGGCTTATGACAATTGGTTTAATAATAGGAGGAATATATTCTATGACCAAAGTTCCGCTCGATGCAATGCCTGATATTACTAATAATCAAGTATTGGTAATAACTACAGCACCTAATCTCGGAACCGAAGATATAGAGCGTTTTGTAACCTATCAGGTTGAATTGGCTGTAGCAAATTTACCCGATGTTGTAGAAATACGTAGTGTTTCGCGTTTTGGTTTATCTGTTGTAACCATAGTGTTTGAAGAAAGTGCCGGCAAATATCTGCCAAGACAGTTGGTAAGTGAGGCATTAAGCGATATTAAAGAAAAAATTCCCGAAGGTTTTGGTGAACCTTTTATGGCACCAATAAGCACAGGCTTGGGCGAAATATATCAATATACGCTTGAAGTAGCACCGGGTTTTGAAGACAAGTATGATGATATGCAACTGCGAACTATGCAAGATTGGATAGTAAAACGCCAAATGGCAATGTTGCCAGGAGTGGTCGAAGTAAACTCGTTTGGTGGAAGGCAAAAGCAATACGAAGTTGCAATAAACCCCGATAAGCTTAAAAGTATGGGCGTTAGTATGTCTGATGTTTATAAAGCTCTTGAAAAAAACAATCAGAATATAGGAGGCGCATATATCGAAAAAAATCATCAAGCCAATTTTATTCGTGGCGAGGGCTTAATGCGTTCCAAAAAAGATTTAGAAAACACTTTGGTAAAAAATATTGATGGCCAAGCCATTTTTATTCGCGATGTTGCCACTGTTAAGTTCGGAAACTTTGTGCGTTATGGGGCGTTTTTAGAAAACGGGAAAGGCGAAGCCGTTGGCGGTATTGTAATGATGCTAAAAGGGGCAAACTCAAACGACGTGATAAAAGCCGTAAAAGAACGAGTGGCACTTATTCAAAAATCTTTACCCGAAGGTGTAAGTATAAAACCATTTTTAGACCGTAGCAAACTTATAAAACATACAACATCAACAGTAGCCGAGAATTTAGCAATGGGGGCACTTATCGTAATATTTATTTTGGTGCTTTTTTTAGGAAACTTACGAGGAGGGTTAATTGTTGCATCAACAATTCCTTTGGCATTGCTTTTTGCTTTTATTATGATGCACATTTTTGGAGTTTGGGCTAACTTAATGAGTTTAGGAGCGTTAGATTTTGGTATTTTGGTTGACGGAGCAGTAATTATTGTAGAAAGTATGATTTTTTATTTGCATCGAAAAAATATTATAGGCACTAAATTATCACAAGAAAAACGCGATAACATTGCATATAAATCAGCAAGCAAAATGATGAATTCTGCATTTTTCGGACAATTAATTATTCTAATTGTTTTTATTCCTATTTTAGCTCTCGAAGGTGTTGAAGGTAAAATGTTTATACCAATGGCTTTAACCTTTGGTTTTGCTGTTGTTGGAGTTATGCTTCTTTCATTAACTTATATTCCAATGTTAGCAGCAACATTTTTAAAACCACCAAAAACCACCAAAAAATCTTTTGGAGATAAAATTATCAATAAACTCGAAAATTTCTACAATCCAATTATCGATTGGGCATTACGCAAATCGAGTATAGTTATATCAGTATCCTTAATTCTTTTGCTTGTGGGTGGTTTTCTGTTTTCGAGAATGGGAGCAGAATTTATTCCAAAATTAGATGAAGGCGATTTTGCATTTCAAACTTTTTTTAAGCCCGGCACGTCGCTTAGCGAGGTAACCCAAACTACAAATAAAATTCATAAATTAATTATGGATAAATTCCCCGACGAAATTGAAAGTGTGCAGGGTAGAATTGGAGTTGCCGATATTCCTATGGACCCTATGCCCCTAGATATTGCCGATAATTTTGTAATATTAAAACCAAAAAAAGATTGGACAAAAGTAAAATCTAAAGCCGAATTAATTGAAAAAATAGAAGAAGAATTATCTGTTTTTACAGGAATTAATTACGAATTTACTCAACCCATCGAGATGCGTTTTAACGAACTGCTTACAGGGGTTAGAGAAGATATTGCCATTAAATTATATGGCGACGATTTAAATATTATTTCGGAAAAAGCACAAGAAATAGCAAGTTTAGTTTCCGGAATTCGTGGTGTAGCAGGCGTAAAAGCCGAAGCCACAAAAGGTTTGCCTCAGATTACCGTAAAATATAATAGAAATATGATGGCACGTTACGGATTAAATATTTCTGATGTAAATAATATAATAGAAACGGCTTTTAGTGGTGGAGTAGCAGGTAAGATATACGAAGGCGAACGAATGTTCGATTTGGTTGTGCGTTTAGACAAAGCACATAGAACAAGCATCGACGATATCAGAAATTTATTTGTGAACTTACCAAACGGGCAACAAATTCCTTTGCAAGAGGTTGCTAATATTGATTATAAACCCGGACCTATGCAAATTAGTAGAGATAATACAAATAGAAGAACTTATGTTGGAATTAATGTTGAAGATAGAGATATCAAATCATTAGTTAACGAAATTCAAGATGTTTTAGATGCCAAACTAAAATTGCCAACCGGTTATTATATCCGATATGGTGGAGCATTCGAGAATTTAGAACGTGCAAGCAAAAAATTAACTTTAGTTGTACCTCTGGCTCTGGCTTTAATATTTATGTTGGTGTTTTTTGCCATAAAATCGTTTAAGCAAACATTAATGATATACATTGCCATACCTTTTGCTGCTGTGGGTGGTATTTTCTCGCTTTACTTACGTGATATGCCTTTCAGCATTTCTGCCGGCGTTGGTTTTATTGTGCTTTTTGGTGTAGCTGTACTTAATGGATTGGTGCTAATATCAGGATTTAATGAGCTAAAAGCCGAAGGTAAATTTAATATTATTGATATCGTTAAAAAAGGCTCTATTCGTAGAATTAGACCCATTTTATTAACAGCATCTACCGATATTTTAGGATTTCTACCAATGGCAATTTCAACATCGGCAGGAGCCGAAGTGCAACGTCCTTTAGCAACAGTTGTTATTGGTGGCATGATTACATCTACCATATTAACGCTTATTGTTTTACCAATTTTATATAAATGGATAGAAACTAAAAAAATGAAAACACCTAAATTAAATTTATCTGCGGCAAGCGTAGTTTTGCTAATTGCTTTTTTAGGATTTTCGAGCAATACAAATGCTCAAACTACAACTTATAATTTGCAGCAAGTTTTAGATACTGCAAAAGCAAATTATCCGGCTATAAAAGCGGCACAATTTAATGTGGAAAAGCAAAAAGCATTAAAATCTACAGCTTGGGATTTTGGCTCTACTAATATTTTTACAGGTAGAGAGGAGCAAGGTAACGGGCAAGTTGGTATTCAAAATGTAATTGGAATTGGGCAATCTGACATCGATATTTTTAGTATCCCTGCAAAAGGAAATTTGGCTAAAGCCAGAACAGAACAAGCGGTTCAACAACAAATTTTAACAGAGTTAAAGCTAAAAAAAGATGTAAAAACAGCTTGGTATAAAGCCGTTTATGCAAAAAAGAATATGCAACTTTATTTGGTTTTAGATAGCTTATACACCGATTTTTTACAAGCAACAGAACTTAGATATAAAACAGGAGCTAGTTCAAAAATTGAGTTTTTAACTGCATCGAGTAAGTTTAATGAGCTAAAAATAAATATGCAACAAGCCGAAAGTAAATATTATTCTGCTTTGCAGAATCTAAATAAGTATTTATTATGTAAAACTGCTTTCGATATCGACATTAAAAATAGCAAGCAAAATATATTTATTAATACTGCTGACAGTCTGGATAATAGTCCTTTGCTTAGTTATTACGCAATGCAAACCCAACTTGCAAAAGCCCAATGGAAAAGCGAAAAAGCTAATCTATTACCAAAATTTAATTTTGAATATAAAAATCAATCTATTGATGGAGTAAGCGGCTTTAACGCTTGGCAAGTAGGTGTTTCTGTTCCTTTGGTATTTTTTTCTCAAAATGGAAAGAACAAAGCAGGCAGAATGGATTATCAGATTGCTAATGCCGAATTTGAGCAAAATAAATTACAAATAAATTCTAATTATTTGCAACTGATAAACAGATACAATGTTCTAAAAAAAACTATGGAATATTATAACGATATTGCAATTCCTTTAGCCGATGAGCAGATTAATGCATCTAATATTGCATTTAAAGCCGGAGGTATAGATTATATACAATTTATTCAGAGTTTGGAAAGTGCTATCGAGATAAAGCAAGTTTATCTTAAACAAGAAGCAGAATATTATATTTTGCAAGCAGAATTAAATTATTTAATAGGAAAATAAATTAAAATAAGTAAAAGACTAACAGGTTTCTAAAACTTGAGGTCTATAATAGTATAGAGTATAAAAAATTAAAATATAGAATAATGAAAACAAAAATATTTATAACAATTTTCGCAATTATAGCTTTGGTGTCGTGTAATAATTCATCAATACAAAAAGGCGAAAACGAAGAACAACACGAACACGAAGAGGGAGTAGTTGAACTATCAAAAAAACAGGAAAAAGCTCTAAATTTAGAATTAGGCAAAGTGCAAGAACGTAATTTAACTACTGTTGTAAAAATTAACGGTGAATTATCGGTTTCGCCATCGAGCAGTGCCAATATTACAGCTATTGTTGGCGGTAATATAAAAAAAATTAATGTATTTCAGGGCGATAAGGTAAAAAAAGGACAGCAATTGGTAGTGTTAGAACACCCTGATTATATTGCAATGCAAGAAGATTTTGCTGTTATTGCTCACAATTTAGATTTTTTAGAACAAGAGTATAAAAGACAAAAACAATTATATGAAAAAAACGTGGGTTCCGGCAAAGATTTTCAAAAAGCTAAAGCCGACTACAATACTGCTAAGGCAAAATACGAAGGTTTAAAATCTCGTTTGCAACTATTAAATTTATCGCCCGAAAAAGTAAAGCAAGGCAAAATTTCTAATACTGTTAACATTCTATCGCCAATTAACGGTTATGTTAGCGAAGTAAACATTAAAGTTGGAACTTATGTTGATGCAAAAGATGTAATTCTTGAAATAACTGATAACAGTGACTTACACGCTGATTTTAAAGTTTACGAAAAAGATGTTCATTTAATTCGTAAAGGACAGAAAATACATTTTACGGTTGCTAACAATCCTGATAAAGAATATACTGCAAATGTTTTTGCTATTGGAAAAGAGTTTGAAAAAAAATCGAGAGCAATAAGTATTCATTCGAGAATAAACGAAACAGCTGACGATTTAATTCCCGGAATGTATATAACAGGGCATCTGCATGCCGATAAAAAACATACTCAGGCATTGCCAAATCAGGCAATTATAAAAAAAGGAGTAAAGTCATTTGTGTTTATTTTAGATGATGATGAACATTCAGAAACTAAACAAAATGCAAATCACGAAAGTGAAGAAAAAGACCGTTTTAAAATGATAGAAGTAATTACCGGCGTTTCAGATGCGGGTTACACCGAGGTGCATTTTGTTGATGAGATTGACAAAAACACCCTAATTGTACAAAATGTTGCTTATTATTTATTGGCAGAAATGGGTAAAGAAGAAACTGAACACTCACACTAAATAAAGTAAATTATGAAAAACTTTTTTTTCATTATCTTTGATAAAAAATTTTATAAATGTCTAAAGCTACCTTGCATATAAAAAATATGGTTTGTCCTCGCTGCATTACAGCAGTTGAGGACACACTAACTAATTTAAAAATTAAGTTTGAATCTGTTAAATTAGGTGAGGCAGAAGTTTTTAATGATAATATTGATTACAATTTGCTTGATATAAGATTAAAAGCAATTGGTTTTGAGCTTATTAACAACGATGATAGTAAAATTATTGAAACAATAAAAACTATAATTATCAATATTATTCATCATTCTGATAGAGAAACACTTAATAAAAATTTTTCAAAGATTTTATCCGATAAAACAAAAAAGCCATATACCTACCTTTCTAATTTATTTTCAGAGAAAGAGAATATAACTATCGAAAAATATATAATTCTACAAAAAATAGAAAAAGTAAAAGAATTAATTTCGTATAAAGATTTAAGTTTTTCGGAAATTGCTTATAAATTACATTATAGCAGTCCTGCACATTTATCAACGCAATTTAAAAAAATAATGGGCTGTTCGTTATCCGAATACAAAAAAATGAATATTGATGATAGAAAAACTTTAGATGTGCTGTAATGAAAGAAAGTATAAACAAATCATTAGAAATAAAAAAGGTAAAACCAACTGCTATGCGTCAATTGGTGCTAGATATACTTTCTAAACAAGAGCATGCTATTGGTTTGCCCGAGTTAGAAGCACAATTTGCACAAGCCGACCGCACAACGCTTTACCGAACTCTAAAAACATTTGTTACTAAAAAGGTAATTCACAGTATTGACGATGGAACAGGCACAATAAAATATGCCATTTGCAAAGACACTTGCCAGTGTAATCCCAACGAACTACATGTGCATTTTTATTGTACAAAATGCGAAAAAACTACTTGCTTAACAGATATTGCAATTCCTGATGTGCCTCTGCCACAATATTATATTGCCGAAAATATTAATATGGTGGTTAAAGGTTTATGCGATAAGTGCAGTAAGAAAAATTAGAAATATTCGTAAAAAATACTTTGCAACTTAGTTGCACCAATAACGCCCTATCTTTGTATTGAATTTTAAATTTTAATACAATGAAACGAATTTTTACAATAATTAGCATAAGCATTCTGTTTGTAATAAGTGCTAATGCACAAGAAAGCAAACCAACAGGCGATAATTACAAAATAATTACAGGTGTAAGAGTAAATCCACTTTTAATATACGATTTAGAAGGAGGCGTAAAAGAAAAAGTTTTGTTACACGGCGAGTTAGGTGTATTGCTAAAAAAACGATTATATACCTCGGTAGGATATACAGCCGCAGTAAATGCGATCTACAATTTTAACGAATATTGGTTTATAGGGTTCAATAAAAAAGTGCCGGTATCGTGGGTAATTGCCGAAGAGTATAACTTGAACAATAACAAATTTTATGTACAAACAGGACCAAATATCAAGCTAAGCAAAATTGGAAATGTATTTGCCTTTTTATACACTCCAACCGACCAATTTAAATTAGGGTTAAAAGTTGGTGTTTTTATCCCTTTAAATGTAGTATTAAAGAAAGGATAGATTATGGAAATCCAATTAAAATCAATAATAACTTGTCCGCAATGTGGGCATAAAAAAGAAGAAACAATGCCTGTGGATTCATGTCAGTTTTTTTACGAATGCGAGAATTGCCATTTTGTAATGAAACCAAAAAAAGGCGATTGTTGCGTTTATTGTTCTTATGGCACTGTTCCTTGCCCATCAATTCAAAAAAATAAATCGTGCTGTTAAATCTTTGTTATGATAAAAACTAGTTATTATATAGCTAAAATGGATTGAGCTTCCGAAGAGTCCTTAATCAGGATTAAGCTGGAAGATATTTCTGAAATTATTGATTTGCAATTCGATTTAGATAATAGAATTTTAAATGTTTTTCATTCAACAGAAAACCCTGAAATAGAAAAGCGAATACATTCTCTTAAATTGGGTTGCGATATTAAATCGAGAAGTACGGTAGATAAGCAAATTACCAAGGGAGATAAGTATGACAAAAAGTTATTGTGGTGGGTTTTATCTATTAATTTAGCTTTCTTTTTTATAGAAAGTATTTTTGGTTTGTTATCAAAATCTATGGGTTTAGTTGCCGATAGTTTAGATATGTTTGCCGATGCTCTAGTTTACGGATTAAGTATATGGGCAGTTGGTTCTGCTATATCAAAAAAGCAAAAAGTTGCTAAAATAAGCGGATATTTTCAAATTAGTTTGGCTTTACTTGGTTTTATAGAAATTATTCGCAGAATATTCTTCGAAAATATTACGCCTAATTATCTAACAATGATTTGGATATCGGCTTTTGCGTTAATAGGCAATGCTGCAAGTATGTTTATTTTAAATAAAACCAACAGTAAAGATGCAAATATTTTGGCAAGCAAAATTTTTACATCAAACGATGTCATAATTAATTTGGGTGTAATATTAGCAGGTTTCTTGGTTATGATAACTCAATCTTTAATTCCGGATTTAGTTATAGGAACACTTGTGTTTATTATTGTAGTTAAAGGAGCGATTAAAATATTAAAATTATAATATTAAAAAATTATATAAGCATTTCTAAAAATTATGTAAGTTTTATATAAATTAAAGTTGTAATTTTGAATTATTCTAAATAAAAGATGAAAAAAGTCATTAACATATTAGTTTCAATAGTTTTTCTACTAAGTTTTGTGGGAGTTCAGGTGCATAAGCACTACTCAAACGGAAAACTTTACAGCATTGCTGTTTATCAAGAAGCTGAGAGCTGTTGCCAGGATATGGAACATTGCGAAATGGCTAATATGGCATCGTGCCATCATCAGCAAACAAATGACTGTTCTTGCGAAGATGAAACAGAAGTTTTTCAATTAATTAATAATTTTGTAGTAAGCGAAAAACAAGAAATTGCAGAAATGCCTGTTTTCGATGTAGCTACTACTTGTTGCTCCCAAACAAACATTCAAAAAGAATATTTAAGTTTAAATATCAGAGTTATTGATATTTTGCCACCCGGTAACTCGCTTGACACACAATCGGAATTTGGTGTATTTCTTTGTTGATACCATTTAATACAATTCGTAGAAGTCACGGCGTGACTTCTAACTAAAAAGTAGTGAGATTAATAAGATAAGAATAATCTTATATAAGATAGTCACATCGTGACTTAATATCTGCTTAAATCAAAATAAATATCAATAAAAAAATAATACAATGAAATATTATATAAATAAAACCATAAATGCAGATTTAGAAACTGCAACAGAATTAGTAAAAGAAGAACTTCAAAAAGAAGGTTTCGGAATTGTAACCCAGTTCGATGTAAACAAAGCATTAAAAGAAAAATTAGATGTTGATTTTCGTCAATATAGAATTCTTGGTGCTTGTAATCCTGCTTTTGCTTTGCGTTCAATAAACACAGAGGATAAAATAGGAACTATATTGCCATGTAACGTAATGTTACAAGAAATTGATAATGGTGTAGAAATAGCCATTATTAATCCGAAACAAATGGTTGTAGATATCGATAATGCCGAGATGAAAGCCATTGCTCATGAAATATTTGATAAAATGCAAAATGTAATATCAAACATCTAAAATTATAACATAATGTTAAATAAAATAATAAAATTCTTTTTAGAAAATAAGCTGGTTACTATCCTCCTCCTCACCGTCTTTTTGGCTTGGGGAGTAGTAACCTCGCCTTTTGGTTGGGATACCGGCATTTTACCAAGCGACCCCGTTCCGGTAGATGCTATTCCCGATATTGGCGAAAATCAACAAATTGTTTATACTGAGTGGGCAGGGCGTTCGCCTCAGGATATCGAAGACCAAGTTTCGTATCCTCTAACAACTGCCTTGCTGGGTATTCCCGGTGTAAAAACTATCCGTAGTAATTCTATTTTTGGTGTTTCAAGTATCTATATCATTTTTGATGAGGATATAGAGTTTTATTGGAGTCGAAGTAGAATTCTTGAAAAACTAAATTCTTTGCCTGCCGGAACTTTACCCGATGGTGTAACACCCGCATTGGGTCCTGATGCTACGGCACTTGGGCAAGTATATTGGTACACTTTGGAAGGTCGCGATAAAAATGGTAAACCTGCCGGAGGTTGGGATCCGCAGGAACTGCGTTCTTTGCAAGATTTTTATGTTAAATATGCTTTAACATCTGCCAAAGGTGTTTCCGAAGTTGCATCTATTGGAGGTTATATTAAAGAATATCAAGTAGATATAGACCCAAATGCAATGAAAGCACAAGGTGTGAATATAGCACAAATAATTAATGCAGTAAAAAAATCGAACCTCGATGTTGGAGCAAGAACCATAGAATTTAACAAGGCAGAATATTTAATTCGTGCTTTGGGATATGTAAAATCATTGGAAGACATAGAAAAATCGGTAGTTGCAGTTAAAAACAACGTGCCTATTCGCATAAAAGATGTGGCTCGTGTTAATTTTGGACCTGCTACTCGTCGTGGTGGTTTAGATAAAGGTGGAGCCGATGCCGTAGGTGGTGTTGTTGTGGCACGTTACGGAGCAAATCCTTTGCAGGTTATCAACAATGTAAAAGATAAAATTAAAGAGATTGAAGCCGGTTTACCAAGCAAAAAATTAGCAGATGGAAGCACTTCAAAAGTAACTATTGTCCCGTTTTACGACCGTTCAGGCTTAATTCACGAAACACTGGGCACCCTTGAAGAAGCGCTTTCTCTCGAAATACTTATCAGTATTTTGGTGGTGTTAATTTTGGTTTTTAATCTGCGTGCATCGTTCTTAATTTCAAGTCTGTTGCCAATTGGCGTATTAATGACTTTTATAGTAATGCGTAAATTTGGTGTAGATGCAAATATTGTAGCTCTTTCGGGTATTGCAATTGCCATTGGAGTAATGGTAGATGTGGGGGTAGTATTTACCGAAAATATTATCCGGCATACCGGTTTGCCCGAAAATAAAGGGGCAAAAGGTAAAGAACTGATGAATGTAATTTATACATCTACTATTGAGGTTGCTCCGGCAGTTTTAACAGCCATTGCAACAACAGTAATTAGTTTTATGCCTGTGTTTGCAATGCAAGCAGCCGAAGGTAAATTATTTAGACCATTAGCTTTTACAAAAACATTTGTAATGTTAGCAGCTTTGGTTGTCGGCTTAGTTATTATTCCAACTTTAGCACATATTATTTTTTCAATTAATCTTAACGGAAAAAAAATTCGTAGATATTCAAATATTGTTTTGGCTATTGGAGGTTTATCCTTAATATTTTTCGGACATTATTTTCTTTCGTTTATAATTGTTGCTGTTGCTATAAATAATCTTTTTTCTCATTTTATTATCTCATTTTTTAAGAAAACTAAAATTGACAATTTAACACAATTTATAAATATAGGGCTTATTCTTTTATTAGTTGTAAAATACCTATCGGCTCAATGGATGCCTCTTGGAGCACAATATAGCGAGTTTACAAACTTAATCTTTGTTGCAAGTGTAATAGCTGCACTTCTTTTGTTTTTAATATCGGTTATATATATGTATCCTAAAATAATGACTTGGGCATTAAGTCATAAATGGACATTTTTATCTATTCCTATTTTAGTAATTCTCTTTGGAATGACCGCTTGGCAAGGTGTTGATAATATTTTTGGTTTTATGCCAAAGTTTATTACCGAAACTAAAACTTGGAACTCGTTAGAGGAAACTTTTCCCGGAATTGGCAAAGAATTTATGCCAAGTTTAGATGAGGGCTCTTTTTTATTGATGCCTACAACAATGCCTCATTCGGGTGTGCAAGAAAATATTGATGTTATCCGATTGCTCGATAAAAAAGTTAATAATATTCCGGAAATCCAAAATGTAGTGGGAAAATGGGGTAGAGTAAACTCTGCTTTAGACCCTGCACCAATTTCCATGTACGAAAATGTTATAAATTACAAATCTGAATATATTTTAGATGAAAGTGGTCATCGTGTGCGTTTTAAACTTAATGATGATGGTGCTTTTGTTCTAAAGAACGGCAAAACATATAATCCAAAAGATGGTTTTAAAGTAATCGAAAAAGATGAATTAGTTCCTGATGAAGACGGAGAATATTTCCGTCAGTGGCGAGACGATATTCATTCGCCTAACGATATATGGAATGAGATTGTTGCCAATTCGCAAATACCCGGTTTAACCTCTGCACCAAAGTTGCAGCCTATACAAACTCGCTTGGTAATGTTGGCAACTGGTATGCGTGCCCCAATGGGAATAAAAGTTTTTGGCCCCGATTTAGAAAGTATCGAAAAAGTAGGTTTAAGAATTGAAACTCTTCTTAAAGATGTGAAAGGCGTTTCTAAAATGTCGGTTTTTGCTGATAGAGTAGTAGGTAAACCATATTTGGAAATTCATATTAATCGCGATGCTATTGCCCGTTACGGACTAACAATTCAAGATTTTCAGAATTATATTAGTTCTGCTGTGGGTGGTATGACACTTAGTTCAACTGTTGAAGGTCGTGAGCGTTATCCAATTCGTGTGCGTTATGCTCGTGAATACCGCGATAATCCGGAAGATTTAAAAAAGATGTTAATTCCAACACCATCAGGTGTACAAGTTCCGTTGAGCGAATTAGCTACAATTGAATATACACGTGGAGCTCAATTAATTAAAAGCGAAAATACTTTCCTTGTCGGATATGTAATTTTCGATAAAAAAGAGGGCTTTGCCGAAGTTGATGTGGTTGAAAATGCACAAGATTATCTGCAAAAGAAAATTGATAGTGGCGAGTTAGTAATACCTGCCGGAGTAAATTATAAATTTACAGGAAACTACGAAAATCAAATTCGTGCAACTAAGCGATTAATGATTGTTATACCAATTGCATTGTTAGTTATTTTCTTGATTCTATATTTTCAATTTAAATCCGTAGTAGGAGCAACACTGATATTCTCAGGAATAATAGTTGCTTTTTCGGGAGGGTTTATAATGCTTTGGCTATATGGTCAGCCTTGGTTTATGAATTTTTCTATTGGTGATGTACATCTGCAAAATCTGTTTCAGATTGACACCATAAATTTAAGTGTGGCTGTTTGGGTAGGCTTTATTGCCTTATTCGGAATTGCAACCGATGATGGTGTTTTAATAAGCACCTACATAAAGCAATTATTCGACGAAAAAGCACCAAAAACAGTATCCGAAGTTCGTGCAAAAATATTAGAAGCAGGAACAAAGCGTGTTCGTCCTGCAATTATGACAACGGCAACTACGCTAATTGCATTATTGCCTGTGCTTACATCAACCGGAAAAGGTTCCGATATTATGGTACCAATGGCTATCCCAATTTTTGGAGGAATGACTATTGCCATTTTAACAATCTTTGTTGTACCTGTACTTTACAGTATGTGGCAAGAAAGTTTATTGAAGAAGAATTCTATTACAGAAAAGGAGGCTAACAATGAAAACTAAAATAATAATATTATCAATTATCCTTGCTTTCAGTAGTTCATTGTTTGCACAAGATATTCTAAATCAATATTTAGAAACAGCTGCTAAAAACAATCCTGCATTAAAAGCAAAATTTAATGAATATAATGCGAGTCTGGAAAAAGTGCCACAAGTAGGGGCTTTGCCCGACCCAACACTAACATTCGGATATTTTGCAATGCCCGTAGAAACTAAAAACGGACCGCAAAACCTTAAAGTATCGTATACACAAATGTTTCCTTGGTTTGGAACACTTAACAGCAAAGAGGATATTTTTGTTAGTGCTGCAAAATCGAAATACGAAGATTTTGAAGATGCAAAATCAAAACTGTTTTTCGATGTCAAATCGACTTATTACGATTTGTATTACATAAAAAAAGGAATTGATATAACGCTTGAAAACATTACAATTCTTGAAACTTTTAAGCGTTTGGCTTTAATTAAAATAGAAGCAGGAACTGCATCAGGAGTTGACGAACTGAGGGTGGAATTGGAACTAAACGATTTAGAAAATACTTTGGCATTGCTAAAAGATAAATGGTTTGTAAATACTGTTAAATTTAATAATTTATTAAATGTTGATAATAACAGCGATATCCAAATTCCTGAAACACTTTGGATTGATGATATTAAGTTTTCGCGACAAGCTATTATTGATAGTTTAACGCAAAATAATCATCAACTCAAAAGTTTAGATTTTATGAAAGAGAGTTTTGCACACAGCGAGCATTTGGGCAAAAAACAAGGCACTCCGAATATTATAGTAGGTGTTGATTATACATCTATTGGTAAATCAGGGGTTTCGCCCGATGCAGGAAAAGATGCTCTTTTGTTTAAAGTTGGGATAACTATTCCGTTGTATCGTAAAAAATACTCGGCAATGGTTAACGAAGCTCAAATACAACAACAAGTTGTTGAAGACAAAAAGCAAAATCAAGTTAATGTGTTAGAAACTTTATTTGAGAAAGTTTATAGCGAATATGCCGATGCTAACCGTAGGATTACTCTTTACGAAAAGCAAAGCGAATTAGCAAAACGTGCTATAAAATTACTCGAAAACGAATATGCTAACAATGGCAAAAACTTTGAGGAAATACTAAGAATGGAACGCAAAGTTTTAAAATATTCTATCGATTTGGAAAAAGCAAGAGCTGATAAACAAGCTTCGATAGCATTTATAAATTATTTAATGGGAATGTAATTATGGAAACAACACTAAAAAACATATTAAACGAGGCAGTTAAATTAGAATTATTAATGAGTAAATTGTATTATCTTTTTCAACAAAAGTTTCCCCAAGATTCTAATTTTTGGGGCAAATTATCGACAGAAGAAAAAGAACATGCTCAAATAATTTTAAAATATATTCCATTTTTAGAAATTAAGATTGATGATTTACATGGATTTGAATCAGCTAGTTTGTCTTCGTTGGTATTGAATAATATGCAAATAAATGAAGTGATAAATAATTTCACAGATAATAATACGAGAGAAGATGCTTTTAGAGAATCCATAAAATTGGAAAATAGTTCGAGTGAAGAAAACTATAGATTTCTATTAAATTCAGATACTGATTCAGAAATAATATCAATTTTTAAAACTTTAAATGGTGAAGACCGAAAGCATTATAAAAGAATAGTTGAATACGTAATAAAAGAAAAAATAAATATTAAAGAATAAGATGATGAAATCAAATATATTTAAAAAAATAGAGAAAAGAGATATTGTAATAGTAATAATAACTCTTGTAATAGGCTTAGGAATAGGAAGTATATTCTTTGGCTCATCAAATAGCGAAAGCCACGAAGGGCATAATCATGCCGAAAATGGTATCTCAGAACAGACTGTTTGGACTTGCTCAATGCACCCGCAGATAAAGCAAGACAAAGAAGGAAATTGCCCAATTTGTGGAATGGAGTTAATACCGTTAAAAACAGAAAAATCAAGTAAAAAAGCCGTAAAAGAGATGTGGACTTGTTCTATGCACCCGCAGATAATGAAGGATAAACCGGGAAATTGCCCAATTTGCGGAATGGAACTTATACCAATGAAAACCGATAACGGTGGCGACGAAGCAGATCCAAACGAAATACAAATGACCGAGAGTGCAATGAAATTAGCCGAGGTACAAACCTTTATAGTTAAAAAAGGTGCACCTGAAAAAACGGTTCGTTTATTAGGAAAAGTTAAACCTGATGAGAGAAATATTGCAGCCCTTACAGCTCGTTTTGGTGGCAGAATTGAAAAGCTATATGTTAATTATACAGGTCAGTATGTTAATAAAGGGCAAAAATTGGCATCTATATATTCGCCGGAGCTAAACACAGCACAGCAAGAATTGCTTGATGCTGCAAAGTATAAAGATAGCAACCCATCGTTTTACAAAGCTACTCGCAATAAATTAAAACTTTGGGAATTAACTGATGCACAGATTGATGCCATAGAAAACAGTTCGGAGCCAAGTATTTATTTTGATATTTTAGCTCCAATTTCGGGAACAGTTACTCGTCGCGATGTTGCTATTGGCGATTATGTAAAAGAGGGTAATCCTTTATTTGAGCTAATAAATTTAAGCAAAGTTTGGATAATGCTTGATGCTTACGAAAGCGATTTGCCTTGGATAAAAATGGGTGATAAAGTTTCGTTTACATTGCAATCTTTACCCGGAAAAACTTATACAGCAAAAGTATCTTATATCGATCCGTTTATTGATGCAAAAACTCGTGTTGCAGAGGTTCGTTTAGAAATAAACAATCCTAAAATGGATTTTAAGCCTGAGATGTTTGTAAATGCAATATTGCAATCTAAAGTTGCCGAAAACTCAGAGCAACTGCTTATTCCAAAAACTTCGATACTTTGGACAGGAAAGCGTGCTGTGGTTTATGTTAAAGTGCCAAATAGAGAAACACCAAGTTTCTTATACCGAGAAATAACTCTGGGAGCAGAAACAGGTAATTTTTATGTGGTTGCACAAGGTTTAAATGAAGGCGAAGAAATAGCATCTAACGGTGTGTTTAAAATTGATGCTTCGGCTCAACTTTTAGGTAAGCAAAGTATGATGAATCCTGATGCTGACTTAGGGAAACCAAACACAATGCCCGGAATGGATATGAGTGGTTCTGATGATAATTCTTCATCTGAAAAAGAAATGAGCGATGAAGAAATGAAAGCAATGGATAAAAAATCGGAAAAAGCTGTTCCCGAAAAGGTAAAATCAGAAGAATCTGAAATGAAATGTGCGCCTGGTAAATGTGGTTAACCTATAAACTTGTTCTTTTTATTCATGATAGTTGCACTTTTAACGTATTAGTTTTTTGTAATTCAGGTTAGATTTTATTCGAAGGCAAATATTTTGCAAAAAAAACATCAAGCTATTACAAGCTTGATGTTTTTTAAGGTAAAAATACTTTGTGGAGCTGGAGGGGCTCGAACCCTCGTCCAAACAAGTGACAAAACAGCTTTCTACATGTTTAGTTTATTTTTAATTTTCGACTTAAAAACCGGCAATAAACTACCAATATTTAAGCTTATTCTCTATATTTCGCAATTTGACCGAGACTCTTCAAACTGCTAGTTTATCTTTATGAGCATCTCAATTACACTTTGTTTATAAACATTGTCCAAAATGAGAGATGTCTTGTCCAAAGACCTAGTCTAAGGATTAAGCTTAATCTACTAAACTTCGATTATGCAGCAAGAGCAAAATTGTTTTCGCCAATTAAAAGTTGTGTAACATCGTTTTACGAGAACTGTTACCGTACTCGACATGCTTACTATCCCATCATCCTTGCAGTCAAAACCAAGTCAACCCCAAGTATGAAAAAAAATAAGGTTTGCAAAAGTACAAAAAAACTACTAAAACTCGTATTAATTCGAAAAAAAATGCTAATTTTATGCGAAATTTCAAAAAAAGTAAGATAATATGGCACAAAAATTACGCGTTGGCATACTGAGAGAGACAAAAAATCCGCCAGATAAAAGAGTAGCTGTTGCTCCTGAGCAAGCAGTTGAATTAGTTAAAAAATTTCCTCATGTTGAATTATTTATCCAATCATCAGAAAATAGATGTTTTAAAGATAATGAATATACAGATAAAGGATTGACAGTTGTTGATGATGTAAGTGATTGTGAAATATTAATTGGAGTTAAAGAGGTTGCAAAATCTAAACTTATTTCAAATAAAAAATATTTATTTTTCTCGCATACAGCTAAAAAACAAGAATATAATTTACCATTATTAAAAAAATTGTTAGATTTAAAAATACACATGTTAGATCATGAGTATTTAACTGATAAAAATGGAGTTCGTTTAGTTGCATTTGGTTACTGGGCAGGACTTGTTGGAGCATATAATGGACTTAGAACTTGTGGGTTAAAACACAAAAAATTTGAGCTAAAAAAAGCTATTGATTGTTTTGATATGAATGATATGTTTGATGAACTAAAAAAGGTTACATTAGATAATATCAAAATTTTAATTACAGGTGGAGGTAGAGTTGCTCATGGGGCAATGGAAACTTTATCGCAATTAAATATAAAGAAAGTTACAGCAAGTCAATTTTTAGAAAAAGAGTTTGATGAGCCTGTTTATTGCCAAATAGACCCTTGGGATTATACCAAAAGAAAAGATGGTGAGCCTTTCGATTTAAAACATTTTTTTAAGCACCCTGATGAGTACGAGTCAACATTCTTACCTTATACTAAAGTAACTGACTTTTTTATTGCTTGTCATTTTTGGGACCAAAATTCACCAGTATTTATGACTAAAGAGGATATGAAAGCTGATGATTTTAATATAAAGGTTATTGCTGATGTTAGTTGCGATATTGATGGACCAATTCCTTCAACAGTACGTCCTTCAACAATAGCCGACCCAATTTATGGCTATAATCCAAAAGAAGGAAAAGAGGTTGAGGCTTTTACTGAAGGCTCTATTGCAGTTATGGCTGTTGATAACTTACCTGGAGAATTACCACGTAATGCATCGGTAGATTTTGGAGCGGGGTTAGTAGAAAAAGTTTTTCCTTCACTTTTTGGTGATGATACCGATGGTATTGTTGAGCGTGCATCTATTACAATTGATGGTAAACTCGGACCTCATTTTACATATTTACAAGATTATGTTGATGGAAAAGAATAGAATTCTTTTCCAAATCAATAAAAAAAAGAGGCTATTGCCTCTTTTTTTTATTGATATTACTCCGATTTTTTTACAATTAAACCTGCATCCATTACAAATGCAAGAGATGGTAATGCCGTAGTTTGTTCTATTGTTACTTTATATTTTCCTTTTACCAAAGATGTATCTTTTATTAAAAGTGTTTCAATATCAAATATATTTCCGGCTACATCACCAATATATTCTTTGTTTTGGTCAACAACTCTAAATTTGAATTTCTTTAACGATGCGTTTTTGTTTTCATCAGTAATCAATATTGAACCTATCATGTTTTGGTAAGGGAATCCCTCTACGTAACGCAATGTAAAATATATATCGTAATTTGTTGTGTCATCTTTTATTTCAAACTCAAATTCAGGAGTTTCGTCTTGTTTCCACTCTAATAATGCGAATTCGTGATATTCTTTAAAAACCGAATTAGTACATGAAAAGAAAACAATTACTGAAAAAATAATTAATAATATAGGTCTCATAATTTTTGTGTTTTATTTATTTCAAATTCTCTATTTTATTGACAGATACTATAAAGATAATTAAAATTTTAAACTTTTTAAATTCGCTATAGTATTTTCAGGATTTTCAGATTTAAAAACAAAACTTCCGGCAACAAGTGCATCAGCCCCCATTTCTATAAGTTTTTCAGCATTAGTGTTATCAACACCACCATCAATTTCAATAATTAATTTAGTTTCCTTTTCATCTGCAATTTCGCGTAAGCGAGCAATTTTTGAATAAGTATTTTCTATATATTTTTGGCCGCCAAACCCCGGATTTACCGACATAAGTAGAACTAAATCAACATCATCAATAATATCGTAAAGTAACTCAACCGATGTATGAGGGTTTAACGAAACTCCGGCTTTCATTCCATGCGAATGAATATTTTGAATAGTTCTATGCAAATGTTTGCAAGCTTCGTAATGAACTGTTAAATAATCAGCTCCAACATTTTTGAACTCTTCTATATATCTATCAGGGTCAACTATCATTAAATGTACATCTAATGGTTTTTTTGCTAATTTATTAATTGCAGATATTACAGGGAATCCGAATGAAATGTTTGGAACAAAAACACCATCCATTACATCAATATGAAACCAATCAGCATCACTATTATTAATCATTTCTACATCTCTACCTAAATTATTGAAATCGGCAGACAAAAGCGAAGGGGAAATTATATGATTCATTTATCTGTTTTTTTACAAAAGTAATGAAATTAAATATTTATTCATCAATAAATAATAAAGAACTATCGCCATAACTTAAAAAGCGAAACTCATTATTTAAACTGTAATTGTATATTTTTTCCCAATTATCACCAGTAATGGCTGATATTAAAAGTAATAACGTGCTTTTTGGTTGATGAAAGTTAGTTATTAAGCCATTTATAAATTTAAATTTATAACCGGGTACAATCATTATTTGAGTTTTAGCATTAATTTGTGATAAATTATTAGTGTTCATAAAGTCAATAATTGCATTTAGTACAGAAATAGGAGAGAGGTTTGTACTATTTTCGTAAGCGTCCCATTGTTTAATAATAAAATTGTTTGTGTTAATTCCCTCTAAAATTTGTAAACCTATATAATATATACTTTCAATAGTTCGTACCGAAGTTGTGCCAACTGCAAAAATATTTCCAAAATTTTGTTTAATATTTTCAATTAAGCTGCGATTAACCGTAAAATGTTCGAAGTGCATAGTGTGTTCGCCAATTGTTTCGCTTTGTACCGGTTTAAACGTGCCTGCTCCAACGTGTAGTGTTACATTGCTTAAACTAATGTTTTTCTGTTTTAATGAATCAAAAACATTATTGGTAAAATGCAAGCCGGCAGTTGGTGCTGCAACCGAGCCTTTATGCTCGGAATATATGGTTTGATATGTTGTTTTATCTGTTTCTTCCGATTTTCTGTTTAAGTACGGAGGTATTGGGATTTCGCCAATAGCTTCTAAAATACTTGCAAAATCTACATTATTATTCCAGCTAAATTCAATTATTATTTCTTTATCTATTTGTGATATTTTATTTGCTATTAATTCAATTTCTTTATTATTAATTTTTATTTTATTTATTAATTCGCCTTGCTTCCATTTTTTTAGGTTTCCTACAATACATTTCCATTGGCAATTCTTAGTTTCTTGAAATATTAAATTGTAATCGGTAGGGTTATGAGGCTCTAAACAAAATATTTCGATGTTTGCACCGGTTTCTTTTTTAAAGTGCATTCGTGCTTGTATAACTTTAGTATTGTTATATATAAGTAATGAATTATCAGGTAGTTCATCAGATATATTTTTAAATATATTCTCGCTTATTTGCTTATTCTTATAAATTAAAAGTTTAGAACTGTCACGTTCTATTAATGGATATTTTGCAATTCTCTCGTCAGGAAGACTGTAATTAAAGTCCTCTATATTTATATTTTTTAAATTCTCTATATTCACGCCTTTTATTCTCTACTTATTATTTTCCTCTTATATTTTAATCTGTTTGGGTTTAATTCCCCGTCCCTTGGGACGTATAAAAGAATAGTATTCCAAAACGATACCTCGTCCGATTGCGGCGAGGAGATTCATTTTTCTAATTTTAATTCAACCGTAACAGGGCAGTGGTCAGAATGATGAACCTCAGGCATTATGTATGCATTAGTAATTCTATCTTTAAGTGCGTTACTTACCATGTGGTAATCAATACGCCAGCCAACGTTTCTTGGTCTAGAATTTGCTCGGTAACTCCACCACGAGTATTTTTCGGCACTATCATCAAACATTCTAAAGCTATCAACAAAACCACTTTCTAAAAAGTTTGTAACCCATTCGCGTTCTTCAGGTAAAAAGCCGGAAACACCTTTTTTGTTTTTCGGGTTATTTATGTCAATTTCTTTATGGCATATATTATAGTCGCCACAAAGAATAATATTTTTCTGCGTTTTTTGTAGCTCGTTTGTGTATTTTTGCACATCGGCAAGGTATTCCATTTTGTAATCTTGACGAGGACCTCCTGCTGTTCCACTAGGAAAATATGAATTTATTAATGTGAAATCTTTAAAATCAGCACGTAAAAAGCGACCTTCATCATCGTATTTTTTAATGTCAATACCATATTCTATATTATTCGGTTCTATTTTAGTAAATATTGCCACACTGCTATAACCTTTTTTTTGTGCAGAAAACCAATATTGATGATATCCAAGTTCTGTAAATACGCCAATATCTAACTGTTCTTTATGAGCTTTAGTTTCCTGAATACATATTATATCAGGATTCTCTTCTTTAAGCCATTCAATAAAGCCTTTTTTTATTGCTGCTCTTATTCCGTTTACATTATATGATATTATTTTCATCTTATTTCTGTTATTAAATTTATATCTCACATCTCATATCTCAAGTCTCAAGTCTCACATCTCACATCTCACATCTCAAGTCTCACATCTCACATCTCAAATCTCACATCTCAAATCTCATATCTCAAGTCTCACATCTCAAATCTCACATCTCACATCTACTTCTCACCTTCAATAATTATAACTATTTCTCCTTTTACTGTTTTTGCTTCAAAGTAGATAATAAGCTCAGCAAGTGTTCCTCTAGCATTTTCTTCGTGTAGTTTACTTAATTCTCTTGATACTGATGCCAATCTGTTTTCGCCTAAATATTCGGCAAATTGTTTAAGAGCTTTTACTAAGCGATGTGGTGATTCGTAAAAAATCATTGTTTTTTTCTCGCCAATAAGTGCTTTAAGTCTTGTTTGTCGTCCTTTTTTTTGTGGTAAAAAGCCTTCAAAAACAAATCTGTCGTTTGGTAAACCAGAGTTTACAAGAGCAGGTATTAAAGCGGTAGCTCCGGGTAAAGTTTCTACTTCAATGTCGTTTTTTATACATTCTCTAACAATTAAAAAGCCGGGGTCTGATATTGCAGGAGTACCTGCGTCTGAAATTAATGCAATATTCTCGCCACTGTTTATCCTATTTATAATATTGTCTAAACTCTTATGTTCGTTAAATTTATGATGAGCAATTACATGTTTTCCCGATATTTGGTAGTGTCTCAAAAGTTTTGACGATGTACGAGTATCCTCTGCAAGTATTACATCTACTTCTTTAAGTACTTCAATTGCTCTGTATGTTATATCCTTTAAATTCCCTATTGGAGTAGGAACTATGTATAATTTACTCATTTTTATATGAATTTGTGCAAAGATAGTATTTTATTAAAATATTTTGTTAATTAACTACTTTTATAAAATATGACTAACTGTTTGAAAATCAGTTGATAATGTGTAGTGAGAGTGTGCGTTGCAACTGCTTGATTATTAAAAGATTCTGAAATGTGATAGCTTGAAATGTACTATTTACGGTACTTTTAGAGTCGGAGTTATTAACATTTTAGCTATTTTATTAACAAAATGTACTTTTTTTTGGTGGAAAATTTGTGTAGTAGCTGAATTCCCCTATATTTGCTGATGTAAACAAATTATTATTAACTTAAAATTTTTTAAAATGAACAAAGCTCAATTAATCGACGCTATGGCTGAAAATGCTGGTTTAACTAAAGCTGATGCAAAAAAAGCATTAGACGGATTTATTAATGCTACAACTGGTGCACTTTCTAATGGTGACAGAGTTGCTTTAGTAGGATTTGGTTCTTTCTCTATTTCTAATAGAAAAGCAAGAACAGGTCGTAATCCTCAAACTGGTAAAGAAATTTCTATCCCAGCTAAAAACGTTGTTAAATTTAAAGCAGGTGCAGAATTATCTGACAAAGTTAAATAAGCATACGTATTTAATAAAATTTAAAGAGGCTTTAGTAGCCTCTTTTTTTATGTTTGAAATTTTACTAAATAAATATTGTTAAAAATTGTTTTAACAGCTTAAAATAATTGCTTTTAATATTAATAAATTTCTTATCTTTGCACGATGTTTAAAAAAATGGGTAAAATAATATTGTTGATTATTGTATTTGCTTTAGTGTCAACTTCTTGTAGTAATTATCAGCGGCTTTTAAAAAGTACTGATTATAATTTAAAATATACAGAAGGTATTAAATACTATGAAAAAGAAGATTATTATAGAGCCAAAACATTATTTGAAGAGCTAATTCCTATTTTAAGAGGCACAATAAAATCTGAAAAAATATATTATTATTATGCATACTGTAATTTTAATTTAGGTGATCAGGTTTTAGCAGGATATTATTTTAAAAATTTCGCACGAACTTATCCAAATAGTAAACATATAGAAGAAGCTGAATATATGAGTGCATATTGTCAGTTTTTAAATTCTCCTGAACCTGAATTAGACCAAACATACACTCACAAAGCATTGCAGGAATTTCAATATTTTATTAATAAATATCCAAATAGTAAGTATATTCCTGATTGTAATAAATATGTTGATCGGTTAAGGAAAAAGCTTGAAGATAAAGCTTTTATATCTTCAAAATTATACTATAACTTAGGAGATTATAAGGCAGCTGTTGTTGTTTTGGATAATACTTTAAACGATTTTCCTGATACCGATTATCGTGAGGAATTACTATATTTGTCGGTAAAAGCAAATTATAAATTAGCCGAAGGAAGTGTTTATAGAAAACAAAAGGAAAGATATCAAAATACAATAGATGCATATTATACATTTGTAGATGAGTATCCTGAATCAGAATATACAAAAGATGTGAAAAAAATGTATAAAGATTCAATTAATAGAATAAAAAAATAAATAATTATTATATGGATTACAAAAAAACTAATGCCCCAAACAGTACTGTTTCTAGAAATATTGTAGATCTTGCAGAGCAAACAGGTAATATTTACGAAACGGTTGTTGTTGTTGCAAAAAGAGCAAATCAAATTTCTGTTGAGATAAAAGAAGAGTTAAGCAATAAACTTAACGAATTTGCATCTTATACTGATAATTTAGAAGAGATTTTTGAAAATAGAGAGCAAATAGAAATTTCTAAATTCTATGAGAAATTACCTAAACCTGCTTTAATTGCTTTAGAAGAATATGTTAATGAGCAAATATATTTTAGAAATCCGTTAAAAGACAAACGTCCAGAATAAATAAATTATGTCTGCATTAGAAGGCAAGAATGTAATTCTTGGAATAACCGGTGGTATTGCGGCTTATAAATCAGCATTTTTAACACGTTTGTTGGTTAAAGAAGGTGCTGATGTTAAAGTTATTATGACTCCTAATGCAAAGGAATTTATTACAGCTTTAACACTCGCTACACTCAGTAAAAATATTGTGTATAGCGAGTTTTTTAATTCTCAAAACGGCGATTGGAATAGCCATGTAGATTTAGGATTATGGGCTGATTTAATGATTATTGCTCCTGCTACAGCCTCAACAATGGGTAAAATGGTAAATGGTATTGCCGATAATTTATTGGTAACATCATATTTATCCGCCAGATGTCCAGTATATATTGCACCTGCAATGGATTTAGATATGTACAAGCATCAATCAACCAAAAATAATATTGAAATTCTAAAATCATACGGCAATTTTATTATTGAACCACCAACAGGGGAGTTGGCTAGTGGTTTAGATGGTAAAGGTAGGATGGAAGAGCCTGAGAATATTATCAATATAATTAATAATAGTTTGTCGGTATCGCAAAATTATAAAGGCAAAAATGTATTAATTACGGCAGGCCCAACCTTCGAAAAAATAGATCCTGTTCGTTTTATTGGTAATTACTCTAGCGGAAAAATGGGTTATGCTATTGCTGAAGAAATTGCAAAACAAGGAGCTAAAGTTACTTTAATTAGCGGACCAACTAGTTTAGATGTCATTAACAAAAATATTAATGTTATTAATATTGAGTCTGCAGACCAAATGTATAAAGCATCGGTAAAACATTTTAAGAATACCGATATTGCTATTATGGTAGCGGCTGTAGCCGATTTTACACCAATAAATAAGGCTGATAATAAAATTAAACGCGAAAAAGATAATCTTAAAATAGAATTACAACCAACAAAAGATATTGCTGCTGAGCTTGGTAAACAAAAAAACAATAATCAAATTATTGTTGGATTTGCTCTTGAAACACAAGACGAAACAAAAAATGCTGCAAGTAAATTAAAACGAAAAAACCTTGATTTTATAGTGCTAAACTCGTTAAACGATATAGGTTCGGGGTTTAAAACTGATACAAATAAGATAACAATTATTGATAAGAACAATAAAATAACTAAATTTGGGTTAAAAAGTAAAACCGATGTCGCTGTTGACATAGTTAATTATCTATCAAAAAAAATATAATGAGGATATTCATTGTTTTAATAATATTAGCTTTCAGTTACACCTCTTTTTCGCAAGAACTAAAGTGTAGAGTGCAAGTTAATGCCCAAAAAATTCAAGGAACTAATAAGCAAAAATTCGAAAATATGCAGAAAGCTATTTACGAATTTATGAATAATACAAAATGGACAAATAATATATATTCTATTGATGAAAGAATTGAATGTACAATTCAAATAAATTTAACCGAAGAGGTGGGGTCTGATAGGTATAAAGGTACTATGCAAATACAGTCTAACCGCCCCGTTTTTGGCTCTAGTTATAATTCGGTATTACTAAATTTTAGAGATGCTGATATTGAATTTTCTTATGTTGAGTTTCAAGCAATGGATTTTAATGAAAATTCATTTATTTCAAATTTAACATCTGTTTGTGCATATTATGCTTATTTAATTATTGGCTTCGATTACGATTCTTTTTCAGACCATGGAGGCGGTGAGTACTTTACTAAAGCAGAGAAAATTGTGCAAAATGCACAAAATTCAGGAGTTAAAGGTTGGAAAGCATTTGAAAATAAAAGAAATAGGTATTGGATTATAGAAAATGTTTTAAATAGTAAATACGACCCTGTTCGTACTTTTATGTATCAATATCATAGAATGGGCTTAGATTTAATGTCAACCCAACTGATAAAAGGAAGGCAAACAATAGCAGAAAGTTTTAAATTATTACAAAAAGTATATAGAGATAAACCTGATGCTCAAATGGCATATTTGTCGGTGATATTTGATGCAAAAGCCGACGAATTTGCAAATATTTTTACAGAGGCTTTTCCTGATGAGAAAAATAGAGTTTATACCATTTTAACCGAAATAAATCCTTCAAATACTAATAAGTATAAAAAGATTAAAGAAAATAAGAATTAGATGGTGATTTCTTTTATAATTTAACAAATTTAGCCACTTCATCGCCAATTTTCACAAAGTAAACACCTTTTTGTAAGTTAGAAACATTTAATGTAATAGTAAATCCCCCTAAACCCCCTTTAATAAGGGGGAATTGCTTCGTTTTGGTATTTGTGGTGTTATTTACTTTGTTGCTCGTAACAAGCCTACCATATACATCGTAAACAATAACATCAAAGATGTTATTAGTTCCCTCTCCTTTGGAGAGGGTTATGGTGAGGCTCTCATTTACTGGATTAGGATAAACAACAAACTCATTTTCTTCTTCTCTCACAATACTAGGCACACTTACCATTGGGCAAGTAAATTCAGTACCATCGCAACCCAAACTATCGGTTTTTATTAAAAACATTTGTTGTTCGTATGGGTGGTTAAATACATAAGTGAAGTATCCCCAACCTCCTATTAAAAAACCTCCGTTATCTGTTTTTTGTATTGTTGTTGGATATTCTTGTTGTGGATAAGGGTGTGGATCAATATTACATCTAGCACAATACTGTTTTGACCAAATAGTATCTCCTTCTGAATTAAATTTATAAAGTTTTGTAACTATTGCAGAACCATCAATATCAATTTTTTCATTTCCTGTAACATAAAAACCCCCATTATCTAACTCAATTATACTACTGAAAAAACAATAAACACTATCAGATGTAAGATATAAGCGTTTCCTATAAGTTTTATCCCAAAGTATATTGCCATTTATATCAAATTTCATTATTCTACCATCAAATTTAGTACCTCCCGCATCTCGATAAACGGCTTTACCACCTACTACAACAAAACAACTGTCTTTGGTCTCAATTATATCCATTGCACTACCATCGTTTAAATTAGGGTTACCTGGGTGTAGCCACCAATCTAAATTACCTAAACTATCGGTTTTTACTATATACCAATCTTGTTTGTATATGGCTGAACCTATAAAAGTATGTCCTATTGAAATTATTGAGCTATCATATGTTTCAATTGTTTTTCTACCCAGCATATTATCTAGTTGGTCATTAATTATTTTTGACCAAACAGTATCATTTAATGAATTTATTTTTAATAAGTAAGCATATCCATCTCCTCCACCAATAGATTTTTGTCCAGATAAAACAATTCCGTTATTATATGTTTTTTGAATACCAAAAAATTTTGCACCTAATGTGTCAAAAAGAAAGGTTTTGGTATATAAACTATCATAATTATTATCAAAAACTATTATGCCAGGGATTGAAATATTATTTTCTTTTTGTAGAATTGATATCGTAACACCATCATTAATAACTGAACTATAACTATAACCTTCATACCATGACTCTCCATTTTTTGAATATAATACTTCATTTGTAATACTACCTAAGCTATCTGACTGAATTACACTAATACCTCTATTCCCCAGTGCATCAGCCGAACCATTAATTATAGTATATATATTATTGCCATTATTAATTGTTTGAGTATATAAATGATTATCTGTAGTATCCTCAACTATAATATTAAATTGAGCA
>CAMZKE010000030.1 GCA_947311115.1 uncultured Bacteroidales bacterium
AATCTAGGTTATTCATGTAATTTAACACAAATGAAGTTAACCCTGATTACGAGACTTTAGAAAAAGTAGCAAAAAATAGCTAACTAAATTTTGATAAATACCTTGTTGGTAATATTCAGATTTTACCAATTTAGTTAGATGGAATTATTTACTTGGTTTTAAATAAATTAGCTTTGTATTTATTAAATCACATGAATGGCGTGGGCTAATTTATTTATTACCAATGTTTTAGGTGCTATATTGTTAATATGTATGAATAAATCATGTTAATATGTTTCTAAAAATTTTATAAATTTAGATAGACTATTTATGTTTTCTTGTTTTTATATCTTCAATTATTGCTAATTTTTCTTCTTTTGTAAATCGCCACCAATTTTTCTTTTCTTCATCAGTACGCATACAAACTATACAATAATTGTTATCTAAGTCGTTCATACATTTATCTTGGCAAGGCGAAAGTATTTCGTTGGTATTTATTTTATTTGTCATAGTTGTTTTTTAATAAATCAGGTCTGAGTTTTTTTGTTTTTTTTAGAGCTTGTTCCATTTCCCATTTAGCAATTTCTTTATGGTTACCTGAGCGTAACACATCAGGAACTTTAAAACCTTTATAATCAGCTGGACGTGTATAAACAGGTGGAGCCAATAAATTATCCTGAAAGCTATCCGATAAAGCTGATTCAATATCTGAAATTACCCCAGGTATTAGTCTTACAATACTATCGGTAATCACAGCAGCTGCAAGTTCACCTCCGGTTAAAACATAATCGCCAATACTAATTTCTTTAGTAATATAAATATCTCTAATTCGTTGGTCTATACCTTTATAATGTCCGCAAAGTATAATAATATTATCGTATAACGACATTGCATTTGCAGTACTCTGTTTAAACACATCGCCATCGGGTGAAGTATAAATAATTTCGTCGTAATTTCTTTCGGCTTTTAGTTTTTCAATTAAGTCGGCAATAGGTTGAATTTGCATAACCATACCTGCAGTTCCGCCATAAGGCGAGTCGTCAACCTTGTTATGTTTATTTGTAGTGTAATCTCTAATATTATGCACCTGAATATTTGCAATATTCTTATCTATGGCTCGCTTTACAATAGAGTTTTCAGTAATGCCTAAGAAAAGCTCGGGGAACAATGTGAGTATATCTATTCTCATTATTAATTATCTAATTTTGCATTTTTTACAAATATTGAGGGTGTAACTCCGGTATAAGTTTTAAACGCAGAATTAAATGCTGATTTTGATTTAAATCCTACTTCAAAACCAACACCTTCAAATGTTAAATTTGTATTTTTTAATAAAAGTTTTTGTGCTTCTTTTACTCTATATTCATTTATTAGTGATGAGTAATTTTTATTAAATTTTTCGTTAATTGTTTGTGAAATATATGTGCGGTTTATCCCTAATATTTTTGATAATTTATTCAAAGTTAGATCTGAATCCAAATACAATTTCTTATTTATCATAGAGTCGTTAATAAGTTCTACAATATCAATCTTTTGTTCTTCTTGCAAATTACTTTGATTGTCAAATTTATTATTTATTTCTATAATTGGTATATTACTAATTTCATTTATTTTATCTTCCTTATTTAAAATTTCGATATTCTTTTTTACAAGTTCTTTATACGATAAAGTTTGTTTTCGTTTTTGAGAGTATATAATAATTCCTAAAACTAAAATAATTAGTATAAATAGTATTAATATATTAATTGCAATTGAACGCATTTCAATTTTTTCGGCATTATACTGTTTCTCTTTATTGAGTATGTCTATTTTTTTATTTAATTTTTCTGTTTCGTATTTTATATTTAATTCAGAAATTATTTGTTGTTTACCTTTATCTTTTTGAGCTTTTTGAGCATCTTTAAATAAATTAAAATAATGCAATGCCAATTTGTTGTTGTTCAGTTTATTGTAGTTTATGTACTTTAACTGATTAATCAATGTTTTAACTTCTATAAAGTAATATTTTATAGAGTCTTTTGCTAATTCATCAATAATTCTTAACGATTCTTTGTAGTTATTTTCAATTGAGTAAAGGTTAGCAATATTAATTTTAATCATTGCAACTCTGTAGTTATCATGTAGTTTCTCTGCATAATCAAGGCTTTTATTTAAAAACTCTTTAGCCAATTTATGATCTTTATTATCTAAATATACATTTGCTATATTTATATATATTGATGCTAAGCCTACAGTATCTTTTTCATCAATGTATAATTGTTCTGCTTTTGAAAAATACATTCTGGCATCTTTCATTTCATTTTGGTATTGTTTTGCCAAACCTAAATTGTTATACACAGGTCCAATAATTACATTTTTACAGTCTTTATATTTTGTAGCATTTAATAAAAATTTCTCGGCATTATTTATATCTTTTAACTCTAAATATAATACTCCCAAATTATTATTTATACGTGAAATTAAAAACGAATCTTTTATTTCTTCTGCTAATTTAAGTGTCATAAATAAACGACTTAAACTTTCGTCATAAAGCCATCTGTTTGACTCAACTAAACTTAATAAAATATTTGATTTTATAAATTCCTTTTTTGATGGATATTTTTTTTGTAGTTCTAATGATTTCTCTGCGTAGTACTCAATAGAATCGCGTAAAACACTATATCTTTTGTAAGCAATTTCGTTGTAAACCTCAATTTTTTCTTTATCAGATATTGTATCTAGTATCGATAATAGACTATCTACATCATCAGCTTTAACTAAAAACGGATGAATCATAAATAATAAAAGCAAATATAATAATGTAGGTTTCACTATTAGCAAAGATACAATTCTTATTAACAATATAAAAGATTTTTTTATTTGTAAATAAATGATGTTCTTTATTTTCTGTATAATCGTTTATTTGTTTAACTGTTTATTTTTAACAAACTATATAACAGTTATATCAATGGTTTGGCTTTAGTTTTTATTCTTTAGCAAATTTTATTAAAGGAATTATATTTCCATTGTCGGCTTCTCTTAATGCTTTGATGTAGGCTTTCCTTGTTTCATCTGCTTTAACCATATTTGATTTGTGCCAACTAAAAATTTCTTTTCCAAAAATTGATTCAATAATTATATCAGCCATCATTCTTGAGTGTCTGCCATTTCCGTTAGGAAAGCAGTGAATTGATACAATTCTATGTTTAAATCTAATAGCAATTTCTTCAGGTGAAAAGGTTTTGTTCTTTATCCAATACTTGATGTCATCAATAAGGTTTTTTAATTCTATTCCGATTTGAGTCCAATTTACTCCAATATTCTTGTCAGTCAGTCTAAAATGACCTGCCCATTTCCAAACATCACCATACATCTTTTTGTGTACATCTTTTATAAACTTTTCTGTCAATATTCTTTCAGCATTTAAATTAGCATGAATAGTCCATTCAATAGCCTTTTCAATATTTAACTGTTCAAATTCATCCAAATCTCCTTGTGTAAATATTGTTTTTATCTTTAAACCTTCTTTTTCTTCTTCATCTAAAGGTGTTTGTCCTTCATTATATTGTAATTCTAATCCCATAATGACTTCCTCATTTCTCTTTTAATTTCATTTGCCATATCTTTTATTGTTTCTTCGATTTTTTCATCTCCAATTCCTTGGTCCTCTAATTTCATATTTTGATTACTCCTTAATACAATCTTTTTTGCTAGTATATAGGCTTTATTGTTAACTAAATCATTAATGGTTCCATCTATTGGGACAAAACCATATATAAACTTCATATCCAAGGCTTTGCCAACATCCTTTAATTTATTGATGGTTATCTGACCTGTAGCTTCACGTTCCTCTATTTTTTGGATTGCTCCTTTTGTCATATTAAGTTTTCTTCCTAATTGCTCCCTCGTCATGTTAAGAGTAGTTCTAATAGTGTTTACCCATCCTTTTTGTGGAATAAGAACCTTTCTAGCATCTTTAAAATGAGCTAGTTTCTGTTCCAACTGTTCTATAAGTAGTTTTTTCTTATTTCTCATTTATTAATATTTTAGACATATAAGTATATTTATCAAAACAAAAGAATACAAATATATATAAAAAAACAAACAAAAGAATATTTATATGTATTCTTTTAAATTTTATATTATACAAATACATATGATTATACTTGTGTAAAGTTCTATTTTAAATTAAACTTAAACTAAGCGATTCTAAACTTTAAAAATCACAAATCATTTGGCACTAAAAGAGTTTGCAAAATTTTTCACATACCAACCAGGTGTACTCAAAGTTTGCATAAATATTTTAGCACCAAAGCATTCATAATTTTCTTTGTTTAAAATCGCTCAATTTAGGTTAAAGCCAATACACAGATAAACGTATATTTTTAATGGAGTTTTATCGAAAAATCAATAAACTTTAATTATTTGCCAATAAATTTCTTTATTTCATTTAGTTTATTTAAAGCTTCAACAGGAGTTAAATTATTAATATCTATACCCGATATTTCGTCTTTAATTTGTTTTAGAACGGGGTCGTCAAGCTGAAAAAAACTTAGTTGATATCCCTCGCGATTTTGTGCAATTTCTTCTACATTTTTAGTAGGCGATTTTTTTTCGGTATTGCCTTCCATTTCGGTAAGTATAACATTTGCTCGTTCAACAACACTTTTTGGCATACCTGCCATACGTGCAACATGAATACCAAAACTGTGTTCTACTCCACCCGGCATTAATTTACGCAAAAACAATACTTTGTTTTTAAGCTCTTTTACCGTAACATTAAAATTATTTACACGTTTAAACGATTTTTCCATTTCGTTAAGTTCGTGATAATGGGTTGCAAACAAAGTTTTTGCCTTATATTTTGGGTGTTCGTGAATATATTCTACTATACTCCAAGCTATTGAAATACCATCGTAGGTACTTGTTCCTCTTCCTATTTCGTCTAATAATATTAGTGAACGCTCCGATAGGTTATTTAAAATACCGGCAGTTTCTGTCATTTCTACCATAAAAGTAGATTCACCCATTGAAATATTATCTGATGCTCCTACACGAGTAAAAATTTTATCGACAATACCTATACTTGCTGATTTTACGGGTACAAAACTACCAACTTGTGCCATTAACACAATTAAGGCAGTTTGCCTAAGCAATGCCGATTTACCCGACATATTTGGACCGGTTATTATTATAACTTGCTGTTCGGTGTTATCTAAAAACACATTGTTTGATATATATTCCTCATCTACAGGCAATTGTTTTTCAATAACAGGATGTCGCCCTTCTTTTATATCAAGAATTAATGTATCATTAATTTCAGGTTTTGCATAGTTATTTTCTATTGCGATATTTGCAAACGATATTAAACTGTCAATTTGTGCAAGTAGATTTGCATTTAATTGAATAGCAGAAATATAATCTGCTAACCAAAAAATTAGTTCGTTATAAATTTTTGTTTCAAGAGCAAGAATTTTTTCTTCGGCTCCTAAAACTTTACTCTCATAATCTTTTAGTTCTTCTGTTATATATCGCTCGGCACTAGTAAGAGTTTGTTTTCTAATCCACTCTCCCGGTACTTTATCTTTATGAGTATTGCGTACTTCAATATAATAACCAAAAACATTATTAAACCCTATTTTTAACGATGGTATTCCGGTATTTTTAATTTCACGTTCTTGAATACCTTGTATATAATCTTTTCCTGAATTTTTTATTGCACGTAATTCGTCTAATTCGTTATTTACACCGGAATTTATAACATCACCTTTGTTTACTAAATTAGGGGCTTCTGTATTTAATTCTTTTGCAATTTTTTCATTTGCAGTATCGCAAGTATTAAAATTATCGGCTATTTTTTTTAGTATCGGACTGTTTTGTTCTGATAAAATATTTTTTACTTCTGCAATAATATCTAAACCACGTTTTAATTGTAATATTTCGCGAGGATTAGCTTTTCCTACTGCAATTTTTGAAACAATACGTTCTAAATCGCCTGCGTGGCGTAAACTGTCTATTATTTGGTCTTTTATCTCGGTATTTTTTACAAAATATTCAACAGTATTTTGTCTGTCTAAAATAGGTTGAATATTTTTAAGTGGTAAGGCCAGCCAATTTCTAATCATACGTCCACCCATAGGTGTAACAGTTTTATCCATTACATCAATAAGGGTAAGAGCATCGTCGTTTGATGAGCCAAAAATTTCTAAATTTCTTATTGTAAATTTATCAAGCCATACATATTTATCTTCCTCGATACGCGATATTTTTGTTATATGCTTAATGTTTCCATTATGAGTGAGGTCTAAATATTGCATTATTGCACCACTTGCAACAATTGCATTTTCTTTGTTTTCTATACCAAAACCTTTTAGGGTTTTTGTGTTAAATTGTTTTATTAAACGCTCGTACGAACTGTCAAAATTATATGCCCAATCCTCTAGTTTAAAAGTATAAAACTTATCGCCAAAAAGCTCTTTAAATTTATCGTATTTACTACGTTCAAAGAGTAATTCTTTTGGCTGAAAACTTTGTAAAAGCTTACCAACATAATTGGCATTTCCTTCTGATGTGTAAAACTCGCCTGTTGAAATATCAATAAAAGCAACACCTATTTTTTTATTGTTTATATGTACCGATGCAAGGAAATTATTTTGCTTATTTTCAAGAACATTATCATTAAGTGTAACACCGGGCGTAACCATTTCGGTAACTCCTCGTTTAACAATTTTTTTTGTCATTTTAGGGTCTTCCAACTGTTCGCAAATTGCTACACGTTGCCCTGCTCGTACAAGTTTTGGCAAGTAAATATCAACCGAATGATGTGGGAAGCCTGCAAGTTCAACATATTGGGCTGCTCCATTTGCTCTGCGGGTAAGTGTAATACCTAAAATTTTTGATGCTTTTATTGCATCATCGCCAAAAGTTTCGTAAAAATCGCCTACTCTAAAAAGTAAAATAGCATCGGGGTGTTTAGCCTTAATACTAAAATATTGTTTCATTAACGGGGTTTTTACTATATCCTTTGCCATACTATTTTTGTTAGTCTGCAAATATAAACTTATAAAACGTAATTGAGGTTTTTAATAATACCGAAATATTAACAAAATTTCTACATAAGTGGACTTCTATAAATTAATTAACTTTTTTTATTTATATTCGTCATACTATTATACAAATAATAAAATAAATGAAAATAATATCAATAGTTTTATTTATAATACTGATACTAAATGTTAAAAGTGCTTTTTCGCAAAATAAAAGATACTTTCAACAAGAGGTTAATTATAAAATAAATGTTAAATTAAACGACACTCTAAATATATTAACTGCTTTTGAAGAGATTGAATATATTAATAATTCGCCGGATAGCTTAAAGTTAATTTATTTCCATTTATGGCCAAATGCATACAAGAACAATGAAACAGCTTTTGTAAAACAAAAATTAGAAAGTAAAGACACCGAATTTTTCTATGCTGACTCAACCGACAGAGGTTGGATTGATAGCCTTAATTTTAAAATTAATGGCAAAACTGCCAAATTTGAATTATTACCTGATAGTATTGATATTGGTGTTCTTTATTTGAACAAAGCATTAAAACCTAATAATAAAATAACTATCACAACTCCTTTTAAAGTAAAAATACCACATACCTTTTCACGTCTAGGAAATGCAAAACAAACATTTCAAATTACACAATGGTATCCAAAACCCGCAGTTTACGATAATAGAGGTTGGCACAAATTTCCGTATTATGATATTGGCGAATTTTACTCGGAATTTGGCAATTACAAAGTTAGCATAACCTTACCTGAAAATTATGTTGTTGGTGCAACAGGTAAGCTCGAAACACAATCAGAAATACAGTTCTTAGAACAAAAAGTGAAAGAAACTAAATCGAAAAATGTTTTTCCAAAGCACGAGCCAATACCTAAATCATCAAAAAAATTAAAGACTATTATTTATACAGAAAAAAACATACACGATTTTGCTTGGTTCGCCGATAAACAATTTAATGTAATTAAAAGTAGTGTAACTTTACCTCATACATTTAAAAAAGTTACTACTTGGCTAATGTTTCCAAATAAGCAAGCGAATTTATGGCTAAAAGCCGATGAATATATTAACGATGCTCTAAAATATTACTCGCTTTGGAATGGCGATTATCCGTATAAAAATTGTACTGCAGTTCATTCGTCGTTAAGTGCGGGTGGCGGAATGGAATACCCAACAATTACCATTATTAGCGATGTTTCTAATAAACGAGAGTTAGAAAATGTAATAATGCACGAAATAGGACATAATTGGTTTTATGGGGTGTTAGGTTTTAATGAACGCCGTTATCCGTGGTTAGATGAAGGTATTAATTCGTTTAATGAATTACGTTATATGGATACAAAATATCCTAAAACAACACTTGGTCAAAGTATTGGCATAGGAAATATTAAAGCATTTGGTTTTGATATGCCAAGTAAATATTCATATTATCTAACTTACTTATTTACAGCTCTTCGCAATTCAGACCAGCCAATAAATACAAGTTCTAACAATTTTTCTGACTTAAATTATGGAGCAATTGTTTATTATAAAACTGCTTATGCTTTTAATTTTTTAATGAATTATTTGGGTGAAAAACAATTTGATAGTATTATGCAAAAATTTTATCAAAAATGGAAGTTTAAACACCCTTACCCTGAAGACTTACAAGCAGTTTTTGAAGAAGAAACAGGAAAAGATTTGTCGTGGTTTTTTGATGATGTTATTGGTACAAAAAAGAAATACGATTATAAAATTTCTAAAATAAAAAAGAATAAAAATGATAGTAGTTATACGGTTCGTATAAAACAAAATGGCGATTTTTCGGCACCTGTTTTTTATTCTTTAATTAAAAACGACTCAATTTTAAATACCGATACTATTTATTTTAAGGAAAAGAAAAAAGATATAATAATTAACTCAACTAATTTTGATAAAATAACGCTTGATGCCAATCTTAATAGTTTAGATATTAACAGAAATAATAATTCAATAAGACGAAAGGCTTTATTAAAAAAAGCAAATCGTTTAAAAATTACATTTTTAGGTGGTATTGATAAACCTGAAAAAACCGAAATATATTGGCTACCACTAATGGGTTATAATAATTATAATAAATTTATGACAGGTTTATTAATTTATAGTAACCCATTTTTTATTAAAAAATTAGAATATCGGTTTGCGCCAATGTATGCTTGGGGAAATAACGAATTTGCAGGTAGTGGACGTTTTATATACAATATTTTGCCATATAAAGGTATATTTAACACTATAAAACTAAAGCTCGGAGCCGACCAATATAGCATAATAGAAAATAAAAATTGGCAAAAATATAATGCTAGTATAAATTTTATTTTCGATAGAAAAAATTACAGAAAAGCAGTATCTCATAATTTGGAAATAAGTTCTGTTTACGCATCAAATTCAATGTATTTGTTATATGGTAACTCGCCCGATTATAATAAAATGAATTTGTTTATAAACTTAGATTGGAATTATGCTAATAAACGTATTTTTAACCCATATTCGCTTTCTTTTCGAAGTACAATTCATGAATATTTTGCAAAAGTATCAGCCGAAATTAATTATAAGTTTTCTTATTCAGCACCTAAAACAGGTTTAGATGTGAGGCTTTTTGCCGGAGCATTTTTATATAACAACTCAAATTTAGGAATGTACAATTTTACATTAAGTGGAACTAACGGAATATCTGATTACGAGTATAATGATATTTTTGTAGGACGTAGTGAAGATTTTGGAAATCAAAATTTTTGGTCGCAGCAAATGACCGATGGTAATGGTAATTTTGCAATATATTCTCCCCTTAGCTCTAATAAATGGCTTGCTGCATTAAACTTAAAAACTTCACTTTGGTTTAAATCTCCATTAAGAATTTATGCTAATTTTGGAACTTATGAAGGTGCCGGAAAAACATGGGATTTAAGCCAAACTATTGCTTGGGAAAGCGGCATTGAACTTGTATTAATAAATAATGTTTTATCATTTTATTTTCCTATATCTTATTCAAACGATATTAAAATTACTAACGATTATTATACAAATAGTTATTTAGAAAAAGTAAGGTTTAAACTTAAACTTATAAACTTAAACCCTTATGAGAAAATTAGGACAGTTGAAACTTTATAAACTAACTGAATTTTCGCGTGTATAATTATTGTGCTTTATATTAGTGATTTAATATATTACATGTGGTGTTTAATGTTGTGATAAATCATTTATTTACAATTTGTTAAATCTTTACTGTGGTTTTGTGTAAGATTTAAAAATGCCAATAATTTGTATTATGTATCTTCAAGTCAGACAAGCTTTTACTTTTTCAATAGCTAAAAAGCAAATAAAAAGCCACCGTTGACAATAAATTTGCTACAGACTTTATCTGTTTTGTATATATTTGTGCAATTTTCAAAAATCCAGCGTGGTACTAAATCTAATATTTGTCGAATTACTGGTTTATTATTATTTTTGTATAGCTGAAAGAGTCCTGTATTTAAAAAGTTTTTCGTAGGACTCAAAATATAGAATCCTGAGGGCTTTTTTAAATTCCGACTTTCAGATGCTAGTGAATAAACTTAATAAAATAAATAGCGATGAAACAAACAATAACATTAATAATAGTATTTACCACAATGCTAGCAAAATCGCAATTTTATTTTCAGTTAAATAGTGGCTATGCAAACAGAATAAATAATAATAATGATTGATTTATCAAAATTAGAAGAGCTCGCCAAAAATAAAGAGCAGGAAAATAAAAAATTCCTTAAAAAACTAAGAGCCAAAAAACCTAAAAACTTAGATTCAGTTGTACATAATTTACACAATCAGGTTTTTGAACATACCGATTGCCTTGAATGTGCAAATTGTTGCAAAACACTAGGTCCAAGAATTACAGATAAAGACATAAAACGGATTGCAAAGCATTTAAAATTATCGGAAGAGAAATTTATTAATCAATACCTTAAAATTGATGAGGATAATGATTATGTTTTTGCATCAATGCCATGCCCTTTTCTTATGCCGGATAATTACTGTATGGTTTACGAATATCGCCCAAAAGCATGCAGAGAATATCCGCATACCGATAGTAGAAAATTCTACAAGTTACTAAATATTTCACAAAAAAATGCCGCTATATGCCCAGCTGTTTACGAAATTATTGAGGGATTAAAAGAAGAATATGTAGCTAAAAAATAACTTTATTATAGACACTCCTAAAACTCATAAAAGTAAAAATATATAGTTTCATAGCCATTTATAAAATATAAAGCGTACCTTTGCGGCCGTTTAAGAATATATATTAATGTATTCTCAATTAAGTAATTGTCATATTTTTTTGGGGAGAGTACATTAATACTAACACAAAAAGTATGATAAAATTCGATGAATTAGGATTGAATAACAATATCCTAAAAGCAGTAACTGAACTTGGTTTTGAAACACCAACACCGGTTCAAGAAAAAACAATCCCTTACATTTTAGAGTCGGAAACCGACTTAATTGCATTAGCACAAACAGGTACAGGAAAAACAGCCGCTTTTGGGCTTCCTGTTATTGAAAAAACAGATGTTAACAATAAAAATGTACAGTGCTTAATATTAAGTCCAACTCGTGAGTTAGCTATACAAATTGCTAACGACTTAACAAATTACACTAAATACATAAAAGGATTTAATGTAATACCAGTATATGGTGGAGCAAGTGCAGATACACAAATAAGAAGCCTTAACAAAGGAGGTCAAATTGTTGTTGGAACACCCGGTAGAGTTAACGATTTAATTAAGCGAAGAAAGCTTAAAGTAAATAACATTAAGTGGCTTATTTTAGATGAAGCAGACGAAATGTTAAACATGGGTTTTAAAGAAGAACTTGATGCAATTCTTGGAAACACACCTGAAGAAAAACAAACTTTACTTTTTTCGGCTACAATGCCAAAAGAAGTATTTTCTATCGCAAACAAATATATGAAAAACCACGAACAAATTAAAGTTGGTGGTAGTAATAAAGGAGCAGATACTGTTTCGCACGAATACTATGTAGTTCATGCAAGAGATAGATACCTCGCCCTTAAAAGATTAGCTGATGTTAACCCTGATATATACGGAATTGTATTTTGCCGTACCCGTAGAGAAACTAAAGAAGTGGCTGACAAGCTTATAAAAGATGGCTATAATGCTGATGCATTGCATGGCGATTTATCGCAAGCACAGCGTGACCACGTAATGCTACGTTTTAGAGAAAAGAATTTACAAATTTTAGTTGCAACTGATGTTGCTGCTCGTGGCTTAGATGTAAACGACCTTACTCACGTAATAAATTACAATTTACCTGATGAGTTAGAAGCATACATTCACCGTAGTGGAAGAACAGGACGTGCAAACAACAAAGGTGTTTCAATTGCAATTATTAACACTCGCGAACAAGGTAAAATTAAACTAGTTGAAAAAAAAGTTGGAAAAAAATTCGAACGTAAAGAAGTTCCTACCGGAAAAGCAATTTGCGAAATTCAGCTTTACAATATTATGAATAAAATTGAAAATATTGAAGTTGATGAAACCGAAATTGCACCATACCTCCCTAAAATTTTTGAAAGTTTAGAACACTTAAGTAAAGAAGAACTAATTAAGCGTATTGCTTCTGTCGAATTTAATCGCTTTTTAGAATATTACAAAAACGCTAAAGATATTAACACGTCAGAACGAGAACGTAAAAACAGCTCAGGTAAAGTCGAAAGGCGTAGTGACAGACCACGGAGAGACAACACTAACTACTCTCGTTTTTTCATTAATATTGGAAAAAAAGATGAATTAACTGCATCACGCCTTATTGGTTGGGTAAACCGTAACTTAAATAATGACAAAGCCGGTTTTGGTAAAGTTGATATATTAAAAAGCTTCTCATTTTTTGAGGTAGAAAAAGATTATGAAGCCGATGTTTTAAATTCGTTAAACAATAACCAATACGATGGCAAAAAAGTTAGCGTAGAAGTTTCAGAAGAAAAGAAAAAATTTGGCGGCGATAAATCGTATTCATCAAATAAAGGTAGTGGTGATTATAAACGTAAAAAAAGTTACGGAGGCTCTAGTTATAAAGACAATAAAAGCAACTCAGGAGGAAGACGAAGAAGAAGATAAATTTTTATTAATTAGTACATGCACTAAATAATCTTTCTTACAAAAAAACTAAAAAAAATAAGCTGTAATATATTACAGCTTATTTTTTTGCTAATTTTTAAAACTTTTTAACAATAACATCATATTTAAGAAGTTTAACATTTATATATTGCACGAAATAAAAACTTTTTATGAAAACATTGATTACAACAATTCTTATAGCTTTTATTGCTTTCTCTGGTTTTTCTCAGAATTTTACAATAAGCGGTAATATAAAAGATGCGTCAGATGGAGAAGATTTACTTGGAGTAAATATTCTTGTTGCTGAACTTAAAGGAGTAGGAGCAACAACAAATAGTTATGGATTCTACTCACTATCCTTACCAAAAGGAGAATATACTATTATTTATAGCTTTATTGGTATGCAAGATATTAAGTTTAAAGTAAATTTAACCAAAAATATTAGAAAAAATATAGAACTAGGGGCTGGAGCAGAACAGCTTGACGAAGTTGTTATTACAGGCGAAAAAGAGAATAAAAATGTTACATCTAATGATATTGGAGTCGCAACATTAGATATGAAAGAAATTGAGATGATTCCGGTATTGATGGGCGAACAAGATATAATGAAAACCATACAGCTAATGCCCGGAGTAAAATCGGCAGGAGAAGGAAGCTCAGGCTTTTTTGTTCGTGGTGGAGGTGCCGACCAAAACTTAATTTTACTTGATGGGGCTCCGGTTTATAATGCATCGCATATGCTTGGCTTTTTCTCTGTATTTAATTCCGATGCAATAAAAGATGTTAAACTATACAAAGGAGCTGCACCTGCTGAATTTGGCGGACGTTTATCATCGGTAATGGATATTAGAATGAAAGAAGGAAACTCAAAACATTTAGCTGTAAGCGGTGGTATTGGGCTAATTTCATCGAGAATAACTATTGAAGCACCTATTGTAAAAAACAAAGGTTCGTTTATTATCTCTGCACGACGAACTTATGCTGATATGTTCTTAAAACTATCTAATGATGAAAAACTAAATTCATCTAAGCTATTCTTTTACGATTTAAATTTAAAAGCAAATTACCGTATTGGAGCAAACGATAGAGTTTTCCTTTCGGGATACTTTGGTAGAGATAAATTTGGATTTTCCGACAAATTTGGATTCGACTGGGGAAACAAAACAGGTACTTTAAGATGGAATCATATATTTAATGAAAAACTTTTTTCAAACACAACATTTATCTACAGCGATTATAATTATGTAATAAATATTCAAGATGGTTTAGTTAAAATAGGTTCTGATATACAGGATTTTAATATTAAACAAGATTTTGATTATTATTTAAATAAAAACAATAAAATAAAAATTGGCGGGAATATTATTCAACATACATTTAAACCCGGTGATATAGAAGTTAAGGATGATGCCGGATTTAATTCAAGTAGTATAGAAAACAGATATTCATTAGAAAATGCAGTTTACGTATCAAATGAACAAAAAATTGGACGTAAATTTAATATAAATTACGGATTACGATTTACTAATTTTACTCAATTAGGTCCGGGCGACATGTTCTCTTATAATATTTATGGAGATATTATTGACACAACAAGCTATGACAAAAATGAAAAAGTAGCAAGTTATAATGGCTGGGCTCCTCGAATTTTAGCTAATTACACCATAAATAAATACAGCTCAATAAAAGCATCTATATCAAGAAATTATCAGTATTTACATATGTTGTCAAATTCAACATCAGGTACACCATTAGATGTTTGGATGCCAAGTAGTAATAATATTAAACCCGAAATTGCCGACCAAATAGCATTGGGGTATTTCAGGAACTTTAAAAATAATTTATTCGAATTCTCAACTGAAATTTATTACAAAAAAATACAAAACGCATTAGATTATAAAACTGGAGCTGAGGTAACTCTTAACGAAGCTGCCGAAGGTCAATTATTATTTGGCGACGGACGGGCTTACGGTATTGAATTTTTCTTTAAAAAACGAAAAGGGAAATTTACAGGTTGGTTAAGTTACACATTAGCAAGGTCTGAAATAAAATTAAACGAAATTAACAACGGAAATTGGTACCCTACTCATCAAGACAGAACCCACGACATTTCTATTGTTGGAATGTATCAAATAACCGAACGGCTAAATGTATCAGGTTCATGGGTATACTACACAGGAAATGCAGTAACTTTCCCTAGCGGAAAATACACTATTGACGGGCAAATATTTAATTTATATACCGAACGAAATGGTTATAGAATGCCACAATATCACAGAATGGATTTAGGCTTAACTATAAAAGGTAAAATTTATAAATACCTATTAAATCCCGATACCGGAGAAAAGAAGAAAATAAAAAAACGTTTTCAGTCTAGCTGGAATTTTTCAATATATAATCTATACATGAGAGAAAACGCTTACATGATTGATTTTCAACAAAGCGAAACTGACCCAAACAAAACAGAAGCAGTACAACTTTCGCTGTTTAAAATTATACCTTCAATAACTTACAACTTTAAATTTTAATATCTATGAAAACTATATATAAAATATCAGCTTTATTAATATTATTTATTGCATTAAATTCTTGCGAAAAAGTAATAGATTTAGAACTCAAAGATGCGAAACAGCAAATAGTTGTTGATGCAAATATTTATAACGGAGTAGGAAATAATGTTGTTATACTAACAAAATCAGGTAATTTTTACGAATCAAACAATTTTGAAACAGTAAAAAATGCAAATGTAATAATTACTAATAATTTAGGCGACAGTTATATTCTAAACGAAATTTCTGATGGAATTTATTACAACGATACACTTAACGGACAATTCTTAACAAACTATAAAATAAATATCTTAGCAGAAGGAAAAACAATAACATCTAATTCTACTATGCCAAATCTTGTATCAATAGATTCTATTACTTACAAAAAAATAGATGATGGATTTGGCGGTGGACCTGGTAGTGGCGGACAAGGAGGTGGAGAAGCTTTTTACAAAGTATATATAAATTTTACTGACCCTGCTAACGAATCTAATTATTACAGAATTAAAGTTACTGTAAATGGACAATATATAAATGAAATTAATGTTGTTGACGATGGTTTGTTTAATGGGTTAAGTACTCAATTTTTATTACGAATGGGTGGTTTTGTACAAGGCGATACAATTGATGTTGATTTAATAAGCATTGACAAAGCAAACTATGAATATTATCGCCTTTTAAACGAAAACGATATGGGAGCAATGTCAACATCAGTTGGTAATCCTGTTTCAAATATTAAAGGCGAAGATGTTATTGGTGTTTTTGGAGCTAATGCTGTTGATAGTAAATCTGTAACGATTGAATAATTAATAATTATTTATACTTTTTAATTTCTCCGGATTTAATACGTGCAAAATAGCTTTTTAAATCTTTATAAACTTCAGGAGATAGAATTAGTAGTCCAATAATATTAGGAAAAGCCATAGATAAAATCATCATATCTGAAAAATCCATAACTGCACCTAACGACGATGCTGCACCAACTACTGTAAACGCAAGGAACAGAACAAAGTATGTGTATTTAGCATAGCTTCTTTTTCCAAAATATTTTTCAAAAACATTTCCAAAAATATAATCAAAACCTTTAAGTCCATAATACGACCACGAAATCATTGTAGAAAAAGCAAAAAGCATAATAGCTACAACTAAAACATAAGGAAACCACGAAAATACACTACCAAAAGCTTTTGATGTAAGTTGTGCTCCATCTAATCCGGCTGCCAGTTCAGGATTATGATAACCTGTAAAAATTATAACAAAAGCTGTTAACGAACAAATAACTACTGTATCAATAAAAGGTTCTAACAAAGCAACAATACCCTCACTTACAGGTTCATCGGTTTTAACAGCCGAGTGGGCAATACTTGCCGAGCCAATACCTGCTTCATTAGAAAAAGCTGCACGTTGGAAACCAACAATTAGCACTCCTATTACGCCACCTTTTAATGCTTCAGGATTAAATGCTCCATGAAAAATCATAGAAAAAACATTTCCTATCTCTTTAATATCGATAGAAATTATTACAACTGCAGCAACTAAATATAATACAGCCATAAAAGGAACAATTTTTTCGGTAACTTTTGCAATACCTTTAATTCCTCCAATTATTACAATTCCTACAAGCACAGCCATTCCAATGCCAAAAAACGCACCATGTCCTTGTAATGCAGGCACTAACATTTCAAACTGTTGAAATGCTTGATTTGCTTGAAACATATTACCTCCGCCAAATGATGCTCCAATAACCAAAATTGCATAAACAAAAGCTAAGCCAATACCTAAGTATTTTAATAAAGTTCCTTTTTTAGCCAATCCTTTGCTTAAATAATGCATAGGTCCGCCGGAAACTTCGCCTAATTTATTTATTGTGCGATATTTAACCCCCAATGTTACTTCTACAAATTTTGATGACATACCTATTAAACCGGCAACAATCATCCAGAAAGTTGCACCGGGTCCTCCAATTGTAATAGCTACAGCTACACCTGCAATATTTCCAAGCCCAACAGTACCTGAAAGTGCTGTTGCTAAAGCCTGAAAATGGGAAACTTCTCCGGCATCGTTAGGATTATCGTACTTTCCTTGAACCAATTCAATAGAATGTTTAAAACCTTTAATATTAATGAATTTCATTCGTATTGTAAAAAATATTGCTCCAAGCACTAACCATACAACAATAAAAGGAATACGCTTTTCAACAGGATTACCATCTTTATCTAAAAATGCTGTTCCATCTTCATGATAAACAACGGGATCGTATATTCCCATAGCTGTAAAAGGATCCCAGAATAAAATTTCTGCCATTCCATTTACAAATGGTTCAAATTTATCATTAATTTTTTCACTTATCGATTTTGTCTTAGATACTTGTGTTTTTTCTGTATTGTCTTGTTTTACACCATCAGCAAAAGTAATATTTAAACTAAACAGGCTTATCAATAAAACTAAAATTGTATTTTTCATATTTAATGTATTTGTATCAAAAATAATAAATTTAATTTAAACTCGATGTTTCAATTTTATGTAGGTTGTAAATAATTAACTCCTGTCCGGTATGTATTTTTCTATCGATAATATTGTTCCATTTTAAAATATCCTCAATAGTACATCGGTAATGTAATGCTATTTTATGAAAATACTCACCTTTTTCAACAATATGTATTAATTTTTCTTTCCCATTAAAAATATCGGTATTTTTAATAATATGGTCGTTGCAAACCAATGCATTATTTAATTCAAGAAATTGTAAAATTTTGTTTGATGGTAAAACTAAAGTGTACGTGTTATTATCGTTAGGGATTATTCCTCGTTTGTAAATAGGATTTAATTTTCTTAAACTATTATAATTCAAATTTAGCTGTTCAGCTGTTTTTTGTAATGATAAGTTTCCTTGAATAGAAAGTGTGTCGATATTATTATAATTATTTGGTGTATTAGCAAGTTTAATATTATGTTCTTTGCTATATTCAAACGCATAAAAAGCTGCAATATACGCAGGTACATATCCTTGTGTTTCTTTTGGTAAAAATTTTCTTATTTCCCAAAAATTTGTTTTACCTCCCGATAAAGCAATTGCATTTCTAACAGTACCCGGACCTCCGTTATAAGCAGCTAATGCAAGTTGCCAATCGCCAAAAGTACGATATAAATACTCTAAATATCGGCATGCGGCATTTGTTGATTTATATACATCTTTACGCTCGTCGATGTACGATGTAGTTTTTAAATCTAACATTCTACCTGTGTTATACATAAATTGCCAAAGCCCAACCGCACCTGACCGAGAACGTGCATTTGGGTTTAGAGCAGACTCAACAATTGAAAGGTACTTTAACTCTAAAGGCAAATCATATTTGTCTAAATATTCTTCAAAAATTGGGAAATATATTTTTGAGCGAGAAATTATTTTAGTTAGCAGCTTACGTTTTCTAACAGTGTACATTTCAATGTAATTTTTAACTACACTATTATAATTTAGTTTTATTGCACTCGTCTTGTTTAGTTGTAAGATACGGTATTCATAAATTAGCTCATCAAAAACAGGAATACTGTCATAATTTGGGTTTAAAGCAATTAGCTCATCATTTTCATCAATAAAATAATTTTCTTTTTCGTTTATTAAAGAATCAATATGTGATAAATATTCTGTTTTTATTGCGGCTTTTAAACTATCCTCAGGCTCTTCTGCATAAATATTTGATATAGAAATAATAAGTATATAAAACAATAAATTTAGTCTCATTCAAAAAATTATAATTGGTTTAGTTCAAATATCTATATAATAATTTTTAAAACACTAATATTTACATTAAAGATATTAACTTTTTTCTGTTAAAAAACTAATCGCTATCTTTGTAAACTATGATATTAAGTAATTTTTCGTTTAATAATATTTCCGATTTTAATAAGCTTATTGAGTTAAAAGCTGAAAGAGCAATAAATATTGAATTTATTGATTCTAGTAAAATATCAAGCTCGAAAAACTTTGAGCAAAAAATTACTCGACTTGTAGGTTCAATGGCAAATACCATTGGCGGAATTGTGTTTTTAGGAATAAAAACCAAACGAAAAAAAGCTTCTGAACTTGAATGTATAGGTGGTAATTTTTCTTTAGAGTGGCTAAAATTTATTCTCGAAAAAAATATTTTGCCAAATATTGAAAATATTAATATCATAGAATTTAGCGATGAAACTCACCGAATTATTACAATAAAAATACCACGTAGTCAGAAAGCCCCACATATGGCTGATGACAATAAGTATTACAGTCGAAACAACACCAATACTATACTTTTGCAAGAACACGAAATACGTAATTTATACACAAAAAACTCAAAACCTGAATTAGAATTTATTGGTGTTACAAATACAAATGGAGCTCCTACAAATAAGTTAGGACAAATTGATTTTATTACATTTTTTCCTAAATTTTTAATAAAGAATTCTGGCGAACAGGTCGAAGATATTTACAAACTTGAAATTGGATTACCTGCGAGTTTACACGATGTAAATTATATTGCAATGCAAAATTATTTTACTCGTTACGATGATGATATGATTATTTTTAGTTTTACCGGAAAAAGTCCATTATTTCAAAACGAAATTTACACAATTGCTGAAGCTAAATTAATTGTTAATGCAAATAATTTTAACGATTTTGAGAATGGGATTATAGAAATTAAACTATTTTATAGCAAAGGAGTTAAAATAACTCAATTGAATTTAATGAGTACCTTAATTTATAATAAGCAACAGTTACATATTGAGCAGTTTACAGGGCAAGATAAACAATTTATTACTAATAATTAATAAAAGTGGATTTCAAACTAACATCAGAATATAAACCAACAGGCGACCAACCAGAAGCAATAAAACAGCTTGTTAAAGGTATAAACGACGATGTTAAACATCAAACATTATTGGGTGTAACAGGCTCGGGTAAAACCTTTACAATGGCTAATGTTGTTGCACAAATAAACAAACCAACACTTGTGTTAAGCCATAATAAAACTCTTGCGGCACAGCTTTATAGCGAGTTTAAAAAATTTTTTCCGAAAAATCGTGTTGAGTATTTTGTATCATATTACGATTATTACCAGCCCGAAGCATTTTTACCTACAACGGGTACTTTTATCGAAAAAGATTTATCGATAAATGAAGAAATTGAAAAACTCAGATTAAGTGCAACATCTGCATTACTTTCTGGCCGAACCGATGTAATAATTGTATCCTCAGTTTCATGTATTTATGGTATTGGAAACCCCGAAGATTTTAAAAATAGTATTATAAGAATATATAAAGATAAAAGAATTAATAGACGTAAATTTTTATTAGATCTAGTTGATAATCTTTATTCAAGAACTGAACACGAATTTAAAGCAGGTACATTTCGTGTGCGTGGCGATACTGTAGATATTTTTCTTGCTTACGATGAAATGGGTATTCGTATTGTCTTTTGGGATGATGAGGTTGAACAAATACAATCGTTCGACCCAATAAATGGGAATATATTAGAAAATTTAGAACAAATTTTTATTTATCCGGCAAATCTTTTTGTTACCTCTAAAGAAAAAACAAAAAAAGCTGTTCACGATATTCAGACCGATTTATTTGAACAAATAAAATATTTTACTGCTGATGGTCGTGATCTTGAATCAAAACGAATTGAAGACAGGGTTTCGTTTGATTTAGAGATGATTAAAGAAATTGGCTATTGCTCAGGAATAGAGAATTATTCTCGCTATTTTGATGGTCGTCCGGCAGGAACACGCCCCTTTTGTTTGCTTGATTTTTTTCCTGACGATTATTTAATGTTTATCGACGAAAGTCATGTAACCCTACCGCAAGTAAGAGCAATGTATGGAGGTGATCGTTCTAGAAAAGAAAACCTCGTAACTTATGGGTTTAGGTTACCGGCCGCTCTGGATAATAGACCTCTAAAATTTGAGGAATTTGAAGAAATACAAAATAAAGTTGTGTTTGTAAGTGCAACTCCTGCTGATTACGAAATAGAAAAATCGGAAGGTGTTATTGTAGAGCAAGTTATTCGTCCTACAGGACTTATTGACCCTGAAATTATTGTTCGCCCAAGTTTAAACCAGATTGACGATTTACTAAACGAAATAAATTTACGTGTTACAAAAGATGAAAGAGTATTAGTTACTACACTCACAAAACGAATGGCTGAGGAATTAACATTGTTTTTAGGTGATGCAGGTATTCGTTGTAGATATATACATTCTGACGTAGATACACTTGAACGTGTGGAAATTCTTGACGATTTACGCGCCGGTAGATTTGATGTTCTTATTGGGGTAAACCTTTTACGTGAAGGATTAGATTTACCTGAGGTTTCGCTTGTTGCGATTATTGATGCAGACAAAGAAGGATTCTTGCGTTCAGCTAGAGCCTTAACACAAACAGCAGGTAGAGCTGCAAGACATCTCGAAGGTAAAGTTATAATGTATGCAGACAAAATAACAAAGTCGATGCAACAAACTATTGATGAAACAGATAGGCGAAGAGAGAAGCAAATAGCATACAATATAGAATATAATATTACACCAACCCAAGCAATAAATACTCGAGGCACCGATTTAGTAAAAAATAAAGAAACTCAAGAATATGTACAAACAAGCGATGCTAGTTTAGCCGCCGACCCTGTTGTGCAATATATGAGTAAAGATGCACTCGCAAAATCGATAGCAGAAACCGAGCGTAAAATGTATAAAGCATCAAAAGAAATGGATTTTATTGAAGCTGCCGCTTTACGCGATGAACTTACAAAACTTAGAGGATTATTGAAAAATAAATAGAGCTTGTAAGTAATGTATTTGAGGATATGAATTTAGAAGCAACAACACAGGAATAACACCTTATATACAAACTCTATTTATATTGTTTCCCCATTTCTTTAAGCTTATCAAGCCACAACTTGCGTTGATGTTCATCAGACATTTTTACTGATCCTAAATAAGTTTTCTTAATTTTATTTATTCCACAAAATTTAAAAATATCTTTCATTGTGTAAAATGATGGTTGCTTAACTTTTAAAATATAATAAAGTGGTGGTGAATCCATTGTTGCTATTAATCTTGCAGTTTTACCACTTAACAACTCGTGCCATTGCAAAAACTCTCTGTCTTTACGTGCATTTTCTTGCGAAAATCCAGGTACTAAAACTCTCTCTAAAAACGATTTTAACAATGCTGGAATTGTTGCCCACCAAATAGGATAAAAAAACACAATATGATCTGCCCATTTTAAAAGCAATTGAGATTCTTTTATATCATCTTCAATAATATTTTCATGTTCTATTCCTCTAAAAAACGGTTCGAATTTTAATTTATATAAATCAATAACTTTAATTTCAGCTCCGCTACTTCTTGCACCAATTATATAACTCTCGCTTAAAGCATAATTAAAGCTTTTTTCGTCAGGATGGCTATTTATTATTACTATCTTTTTTTGCAAAATATTAATCTTATCTATACAAATATAATATTTTTATACAATAATCAATTACTACCGAAAATAAATTTAGGTATTAATATAAATATTTTCTATTTTAGCGGTTATCATTAATGAGGAAAATTTTACACATATTAATTATATTTAGCTTATTTGTTAGCACAAATATAATGTCGCAAGATATAGTGTTTAAACACTATACTGTTGACGATGGGCTTTCGCAAAGTGCTGTAAACTGCATCACACAAACAAGAGATGGGTACTTATGGTTTGGCACACAAGAGGGGCTTAATAGATATAATGGCTACGAATTTCAGATATACAATCACAATCCATTAGATACAAATTCTTTATCAAGTAATTGGGTTTGGTCTATTGCTGAAGATAAAAAAGGTAATTTATGGTTAGGAACACAGTCCGGGCTAAATTATTTAGATATTAAAACAAATAAGGTAAAGCGATTCTTTCATGACGCAAAAAATCCAGCATCAATTCCAGATAACAGAATACTTGGTGTTTACGTTGATAAAGATGATGTTTTATGGGTAAAAACAATTTTTTCAATTAGTAAATACGATAAAAAAACAGGAAGATTTATCGAATTTGAACACGATAGAGATTATTTTTCTCCGGAACAAAGTAATTACCCTTTTCAAATAATAGAAACAAAAGATGGTTTATGGAGTGGAAGTTTCAAAGGCTTACAAAACTTTAATAAAAAATATCAACAATTTGAAAGTTTTAAACATTCAAATAGCAACAGCTCTTCTATTGCAGACAATACAATATATTCTGTAGTTGAAGATAAATATGGCTTTTTGTGGGTAGCTACTCAAAAAGGTTTAGATAGATTTGACCCTAAAACAAAAAAAAGCATACACTTCAAACATAGCGATACTGATAAAAATACAATATCTTCTAATTTAATTATTTCTCTTAGAATAGACCATTTAGGTTATTTATGGGCAGGTACAAAAAACTCTGGGTTAAATAAAATAAACACTAAAACATTTGAAATACTTAGATACGAAGCCGAAAAAGGAAATACCGAGAGTTTATCATACAATGAAATAATATCAATATTTGAAGATAACTCTGAGAATGTTTGGTTTGGTACTAACGGTAACGGTATGGACAAAATATCTTTAAGACCTCCAAAATTTAAGCTGTATAGAAATTCTGTTGGTGCTCATTCTTACGATATTTCCGATAATATGATTGCATCAATCTATGAATTTGATAAAAATCATTTATGGATTGGAACATGGAGCAAAGGTTTAGATATTCTTAACAGAAAAACAGGTGAAATTACGCATCATAATATCGATTCTCCTAAGGGGCAAAGTATTGTAGGTAATGATGTACACGTAATATTAGAAAGAAAAAATGGAGATATTTTGCTTGGTACTTCGCATGGAATAAGTGTGTACGATAGAAAAAAGAAGGTTTTTTACGATATTGAAAATATTTTTGAACAAGATATTCCAAAATTAAAAGGAAATAGAGTTTATACAATAAAAGAAGACCAATACGAGAATTTATGGGTAGGTACTGGTAATGGCTTATTAAAATTAAACACTGATAGTAAAGAAGTTTTATATTTTAGTTCTAGCAAAAAAGACTCTACGAGCTTATCCAATAATTCAATAGTATCAATAATTGAGGGTTCTGAAGGCTATTTATGGATAGGAACACAGTTAGGTTTAAATAAATTTAATACAAAAACACATAAATCTAAACATTTTATAAGTAATAACGACCCGTCTAATCATATAAAAGGAGATATTTACAAAACTTTAAGTTCAAACTTTGTTTTTTCAATATACGAAGACAACCAAGGCTATTTATGGATTGGTACAACAAGTGGAATAAATAAATACGATAAAATATCAGGTACATTTCAGTATTTTACAAAAAAACACGGCTTACCAAACGAAACAATATATGAGTTAATAATGGATAACTCAGGGGAATTATGGTTTAGCTCTAATAGAGGGATAGGTTATTTAGATACAAAAACTGAAATTGTTAAAAGTTTTGACAAAGGCGATGGACTTCAAGGGTTGGAATACAACAATGGAGCAAGTTATAAATCTAAATCAGGTGAAATTTTCTTTGGCGGTTCTGATGGACTAAACTCTTTTTATCCTGATTCTCTAGTTGAAAATAATAATATACCAAGAGTAGTTATAGAATCTTACGAAAAAATTTCTTTAAGTGGTATTTACACAAAACAATTACACGGAGTTGATGTTATAGAATTAAACGCTGACGACAAATCTATTAAATTAAATTTTGCAGCCTTAGAATATACAAATCCTTCAAAAAATCAGTATCAATATAAATTAGAAGGTTTTGATAACGACTGGATTAATGGGGGTACAAATCATTATGCAAATTACTCTAATCTATCTCAGGGCGAATACACCTTTAGATTAAAAGGCTCAAATAACGATTTAGTTTGGAGTAAAGAAGTAAGTGTAAAAATAATAGTTAGTCCGCCATGGTACTTGAGCTATTGGGCATTTGCAAGTTATGTGTTTTTTGTAATAAGTATAATAATTCTTATTATAAGACTGCGAACAAGTAAGCTGAAGATAGCAAATCAAACTTTACGCCAGAAACAAATTGCGGCAATGGAAATTGCTAAACAAAAAGAAGAGTTAGATACATTGGTGAAAAATATTCGCGATAGTATTACTTATGCTGAAAGAATACAAAAAGCTATGATGCCTTCTGAGTTTTTGTTTAAAAAACTATTGCCCGAATCATTCATTTTATACAGACCTAAAGATATAGTTAGTGGTGACTTTTATTGGATTGCAGAAAAAAACAATAAAGTTTTCGTTGCTGCTGTTGACTGTACAGGACATGGTGTTCCCGGAGCTTTTATGTCTATAATTGGCTTTGATTTGTTACGTAATATTACAAGAGACCAAGGAGTAGAGGATCCTGCTGAAATTCTAAACAGAATGAACGCAGGAGTAACCGAAACATTTAGTAAGAATATTGGGGAAACTGAAGTAAGAGATGGTATGGATATTGCCATTATGGTTATAGATAAAAACTTAAATGAGTTAGAATATGCAGGTGCTTTAAACCCATTATACATTATTAGAGAAGGTAAAGTTATTGAGGTTAAAGGTAACAGATTCTCAATTGGTTCGAAGGAAGCAAATAACAAATTTGATAATCACAAATTGGCTTTAAAGAAAAACGATATGTTGTATATTTTCTCAGATGGGTACGCTGATCAATTTGGAGGTCCATTAGGCAAAAAATATAAATTTAGACGTTTTAGACATACATTATTGACTATACACAATATGCCTGTAAACAAACAAAAATCGTTTTTAAACGAAAACCTTGATAATTGGATGGGAGATTTAGAACAAGTTGATGATGTTTTATTAATAGGAGTAAGAGTTTAATTAATTTTTATGATGACAGAAAACACAAGCGTAAAAAAGAAGTTAATAGACCTCGACTCTGTAATAAAATCAAAAAATCCTAATTTATATACGTATTTACCCGGGTTTATTTTAAGATATTTAAAACGAGTAATACATCAAAAAGAATTAAACGAATTATTCTACGAATACAGAGACTTAAGAGGTTTAGTGTTTGTTAATGCAATTGTTAAAAGGTTTAACTTAAACTTAGTAACGCAAGGATTTGATAAAATTGATATCAATAAAAAATATATATTTGCGTCAAACCACCCTCTTGGAGGAATGGAAAGTGTTGGTTTAATGAGTATTGTTGGTGAAAAATTCCCTAATTTAAGATTTCTTGTTAACGACGTATTATTACAAATAAAAAATTATGAACCTTTATTTGTGCCAATTAACAAATTTGGTTCTCAAGCAAAAGAATCTGTTATTAGGATAGAAGAAGCATACAAGTCAGAAAATCAAATATTAATATTCCCTGCAGGGCTTGTTTCACGAAGAATAAATGGTAAAATTCAAGATTTAAAATGGCAAAAAAACTTTATCCGTAAATCAATACAGCATAAACGAGATGTGGTGCCTACTTTTATTGAAGCAAAAAACACAAATTTTTTCTATAATCTTTCTTCAATACGCAGGTTTTTCGGTATAAAAGCAAATATTGAAATGTTTTATTTAGCCGATGAAGCTTATAATCAAACAAATGCTACAATAAAATATTTTTTTGGGAAACCAATTCCTTATACAACTTTTGATAAAAGATTTTCTATAGACCAATGGGCTGACAAAGTAAGAGAACATGTGTATAATTTACATAAAAATTCAAACAGTAAATTTGCGTATTTAAAATAAGCAATTACTTCATAAAAAGATATATTTTATTATGCATAATTTATACTTTTGCAAAAAAATAAAAATAAATGATTAAAATTTGTGATAAAGATATTACACTCGAAGAGTTAGATTCAATATTATTAAAAAATAAAAATATAGAAGTTGACAATTCGGTTTTTGAAACCGTTGAAAATAGTTATAACTTTTTAGTAGAGTTTTCAAAAGATAAAGTTCTATACGGGGTCAATACAGGTTTTGGACCAATGGCACAGTATAAAATAGACGATGATAAATTAAATGAATTACAATATAACCTTATTAGAAGTCACGCATCAGGAATTGGAGAAACACTTGAGCCAATATACGCTAAAGCATCATTAATTGCAAGACTTAAAACTCTATCGAAAGGATATTCAGGTGTTCATAAAGATGTTTTACGAATTTTACTTGAACTTATTAATAAAGGTATAACTCCTTATATTCCAAAACATGGAGGTGTTGGAGCCAGTGGCGATTTAGTACAGCTAGCACATTTAGCTTTAAACCTGATAGGAGAGGGGCAAGTTTATTACAATAACAAATTATTAAACACAAAAGAAGTTTTTCAAAAACTTAATATTAAAGCCTTTAATATTAGATTACGTGAAGGCTTAGCTCTTATTAATGGTACTTCTGTAATGACAGGAATTGGAATAGTTAATGTTTTATACGCAAAAAAACTATTAAAACTATCATTAATATCCTCGTCATTAATTAATGAGCTGGTACAATCTCTCGACGATCATTTTTCGTATGAATTAAATAATGTAAAACTACATAAAGGACAAGCCGAAGTAGCTGCTAATATGCGTAATATACTATCTGATAGTAAACTTATTAGAAAACGTAAAGATTTATTTTACAAAGAAACCAACGAAAAAGTTTTCAAACAGAAAGTTCAAGAATACTACTCTTTACGCTGTGTCCCTCAAATTTTAGGACCAATTTCTGAAACAATCGATAATGCAGAAAAAATACTTATCGAAGAAATAAATTCAGTAAACGATAACCCTATTATTGATATTGAAAATCAAGAGGTTTACCACGGAGGGAATTTTCATGGCGATTATATTTCGTTTGAAATGGATAAACTTAAAATTGCTATAACAAAACTATCAATGCTTGTTGAACGCCAAATTAATTTCTTGATGAACGATAAAATAAATGGAATACTAAAACCATTTGTTAACTTAGGTACATTAGGTTTAAATCTTGGTATGCAAGGCACCCAATTTACCGCAACATCAACAACTGCAGAAAATCAAATGCTTTCAAATCCAATGTATGTACACAGCATACCAAACAATAACGATAATCAAGACATTGTAAGTATGGGAACAAACTCTGCCCTTATTTCTGCAAAAGTTATAGAAAACACTTTTCAAGTAATGTCTATTCAATTTTTGTCTTTAGCTCAAGCGGTCGATTCTCTTGAAATGAAAGAAAAATTATCATCAAAAACTCGTGCAATATATAACGATATAAGACAACTTGTACCAAGTTTTACCCAAGATAATATAAAATACACTGAATTAGAAGCAATAACAAACTATTTAAAAACAAAAATATTATAAATGAAATACGCTTTGGTAACTGGAGGCTCACGCGGAATAGGGAGAGCAATAAGTATTAAACTTGCCCAAATGGGTTATTACGTTATAGTAAACTACAATTCAAATAAATCAGAGGCTGAAAATACACTAAATACTATTACAGACAACTCTGGTAAAGGCGAAATATTGCAATTCGATGTGTCGGATATTGAAAAAACACACAGTGCATTAGATACTTGGAAACATAATAACCCTGAAAAACATATATCAACTGTAGTAAATAATGCAGGCTTTTCGTCTGATATACTAATGGTATGGATGGAAAAGAATATATGGGATTCAGTTATTAATACAAGTCTAAATGGTTTTTTTAATGTTACTCAACATTTACTTACCGATATGATAGTAAATAAATTTGGGCGAATTATTAATATAGTTTCACTTTCAGGTGTAAAAGGTTTACCCGGACAAGCAAACTATTCTGCAGCAAAAGCCGGAGTGATAGGAGCAACAAAAGCTTTAGCTCAAGAATTGGGTAAAAAGAAAATTACAGTAAATGCAGTTGCCCCCGGGTTTATTACTACAGATATGACTAAAGACTTACCGGAAAAAGAACTTAAAAAAATGATTCCTATAAATAGATTCGGTAAACCCGAAGAGGTTGCTAATTTGGTAGGCTTTTTAGCATCTGAAGAAAGTAGTTATATTACAGGCGAAGTAATAAACATAAATGGTGGTTTATATACATAATAAACAATTAAATAAAATGGAACATAGAGTAGTAATAACAGGAATGGGTATTTACTCAACAATAGGTAAAAATATTGATGAAGTAAAAGAGTCATTATATAAAGGTAAATCAGGTATTGGTATTGACCCTCAACGTAAAGAAATGGGCTTTAGATCATCTTTAACCGGAATTATTGAACGTCCTATATTAAAAGGAATTCTCTCTAGAAGACAACGAATTGGGTTGCCAGAACAAGGCGAATATGCTTATGTTTCAACTATGGAGGCATTAAAAAATGCAAAAATTGACCAAGAATTTTTGAATGAAAACGAAGTAGGAATATTATTTGGAAACGATAGCTCTGCTGTTCCTGTAATTGAGGCTATTGATAGGGTTCGTGAGAAAAAAGATACAATGCTTATTGGCTCAGGGTCTATTTTTCAATCTATGAATTCTACTGTAAGTATGAATTTATCTGTAATACTTAAATTACGAGGTATTAACTTTACTGTAAGTGGTGCTTGTGCTAGTGGTTCTCATGCTATTGGAATGGGCTTTCTACTTATAAAACAAGGTTTACAAGATATGGTTGTTTGTGGAGGAGCACAAGAAGTTAACGCCTATTCTATGGGTAGTTTCGACGGTTTAAGTGCTTTTTCAATAAACGAGGCTGACCCAACAAAAGCATCTCGACCATTCGATAAGGATAGAGATGGACTAATTCCTAGCGGTGGTGCTGCCACTGTTATTATTGAAAGCTACGAATCTGCTGTAAAAAGAGGTGCTCATATTTTAGGCGAAATTCTTAGTTACGGATTTTCTTCAAATGGCGACCATATTTCGGTACCAAACGTTGAAGGACCGGCAAAATCATTAGAAAAAGCAATAAAGTTAGCAAACTTAAGAGCTAGCGACATAGATTATATAAACGCACATGCAACCGCTACACCTGTTGGTGACAGTAATGAAGCTCAAGCAATTCATAAACTTTTTGGTAGTAAGACACCTGTTAGTTCAACAAAATCAATGACCGGACACGAAATGTGGATGGGTGGTGCTAGCGAAGTTATATACTCAATGTTAATGGCTCAAAATAATTTTATTGCTCCAAATATTAATTTTGAAAATCCTGACGAACACTCGGCAAAAATTAATATTATTAACGAAACAAAAGAACATAAAATAGAAACATTTTTATCAAATTCTTTTGGGTTTGGAGGAACAAACTCGTCTTTAATAATAAAAAAAATATAATTAAAGGGAGGGCTTCTAATAATTCATTCGCATCAGAATTTTTTAGGCGATTTAATTTTTAGAAACCCCCTAAATAAAATACTATTAAACCTAATAAAATAGGCATTTATACGTTTCAGTGAAATTGCGTATTGTTATTAAATTAAAAAAACTTAAATTTGTTAATAATTTCAGGCAACTGTTTACCTTATACTTTTGTCTAAGTGAGTAGTAAAAAAGAAAAATAATTAAATTAATATACTATGAAAATTAATAAAGTATTGATTTTGATTGCAGTAGTGATGGCTTCAATGTACAGCTACGGTCAGCAAGTAGACAGTAAATTAAGTGTAGTTTACAGTCCTGAGCAAATTAATCATTTTAAACAGAGTAATCCTGATATGATTAAGTTTGCTAATTTTTATGTAAATAACGCATCATATATTACAGATGCTCCTGAAGGAAAAACCATTGAAACGACTCCTTTAAGAAAAATTAATCCAAAAACAGGAGAAATTTTACAAGATGAGATTAGAATGATAGATTTACAAGATTTCAATGTTTATTTATATAATTGCAAGTCTAAAGCAAATTCAAATACATTTTACACTATAGGTAATACAGGTAAAATACTAGTAATGAGGTCTAATGCTGAAATAAGTAGGCTTTTTAAACAAAGTAAAAATAGTAATAACTAATAAAAATAATTATCATGAAGAAATATCTTATAATATTATTAACTCTGATAACATTTGTTGGTTATTCACAGCAAGTATCAGACCAAGGTACCGTTTATTTAGATTCATTAGTTGATGTAACAGCAGGTACTGTTTCAACCGGAAATACATACATATACACTATTTGTGCTACTGATGGCTACGATATTCATCATTTGGTAATGAGTTTTTCAGATTTTAACATACCTACAGGAAGTAGTTTATGCGTTTACGATGGTGTTGATATTAATGCACCTTTATTAGCATGCTACGACAATGGTAATTTTGGTTCAAGTCAAGCTTTTTTAGCAAGTTGTACCAATATATCAGGTTGTTTAACTTTAGTTTTAGATGTACAAGATGCATCAGTTAGTTTTACAGCTACTACGCATTATCATTTTTGTTGTCAATCTTTTGATATCGGTTATACATCAACTCCCACAGCTTCAAATGGCAATATAGATTTATGTCCGGGTGATGATGTTACAATTAATGCAACAACCGATTTTACTACTCAAAATGCACTCAACGCTTTAGGTCATAACTGGGGATATTCACAGACAACAAGTAATGTTACTTATGAATGGGATTTAGATGATGGAACTACTGCAAATACACAAACAGTAACTCATACATATCCGCAACCTCCTACAGCACCTCAAGGATACGGGCCAACTTTAGTTGTAACCGATGATCATGGCTGTACTAACAGTAATGTAATTGTTCCTCATGTAAGAATGTCACTGGCTCCGAATTTTACAGGTACAGGTGCTGACCCTTGGACATTATGTCAAGATGCCCCAACTTCGCTTACCGGTGCAACTACACCAGACAGTTGGCAGAGTGAAGTTGCTCCTGTTTATGCAGTAACAACTTTTTTACCTGATGGTAGTGGAGTATCATACACAACAAGCATAACTTACGATATGTTTGATGTAGGTGCAACAATTACAAATATTAGTATGCTACAAGGTATTTGGGTATCTATGGAGCACTCTTATATGGGCGATTTAACACTTTCTATCTCATGTCCTAATGGACAATCTATAGACCTACACCAACAAGGTGGAGGTGGTACATTTTTAGGAGTACCTATCGATGATGATAGCGATTTATCAATGGGAACCTGTTGGGATTATGGATGGACAGATGCAGGAACTCAAACTTGGGAACAAGCTTCCGGCAGTTATTCAACTCTACCATCAGGCGAATATGCTCCTGTTGATCCATTATCAGGTTTAATTGGCTGCCCTTTAAACGGACAGTGGACAATTACAATTAATGACCAGTGGGGGTCAGATAACGGATATATATGTAGTTGGTGGATAGATTGGGATAGTTCATTATTACCAACACCATGGTCTTACACTATGAGTTACAACCCAATATCTTGGACTGCACCATCAGCTAATGGAGAAATTTTATCTGGAGGAAGTGCGTCGACTACAGCAACAGGTACATACCACCAATGGTTAAATATTACTAGTCCTGAAACTCGACCTTTCACATATACAATTCAAGATAACTTTGGTTGTACTTACGATACAACTATACAAGTAACATGGTTAGAAGATGCTGCTCAGCAATGTTGTATAGACCCTACACCTGATGCAGGTGCAGATGCAACAATTTGTGGCGATCATTTTAATTTATCAATTGACAATGGTACTGGCGATGGTAACGGTTATACAACACCGGGTAACGATGGCGAATGGACTGTTACTCCTGCTGCAGGTGTAACTATCACAGACCCTAATAGTCCTTTTACTTTAGTACAAGTTTCAGATTTTGGCTCATACACATTTACATGGACAGAAATAAATAATGGTTCGTGTACTGCTACAGATGCTATTGTTGTTAATTTTTTAGCGACACCTGTTGCATTTGCCGGTGACGACGGAGAAGTTTGTGGACAAGATTATAATTTACAAGCAGGGGGTGATGCATCAAATGATTTTCTTTGGTATTCTTCTCCAAGTGCCGGAGTAAATATTACACCACCAAATGCACAAAACGCTAATGCTCATGTTCCTGGATATGGATTATACAGTTTTTATGTTGTTGAGTCAAATACAGTAAATGGAGTTACCTGTTCTGATACTTCAAGAGTAAAACTTAAATTTTTACAAGTGCCTATTGCTGACGCGGGAACCGAACAAACTTTATGTGGTTCAAGTGTTGACCTAAATGCAAACGTATCTGTATGGGATACAAATTTTGTTGGTTATTGGACAACAAATGGTATTGGTAATGGTAGTTTCTTTGACACAACAAATTATCAGCCTGACCCAACTGCTACATTTATTTGGCCGAATGGTGCAACTGGTGACCAGCTAGTTACATATACATGGAATGTTTATAACGGACAATGCTCAAGTACCGATGATGTAGTTATTACTTTCCAAGATGCTCAAGTTGTTAACTTTCCAGGAAACAATAGTTTTACATGTGTAAACGTACCTGAAGGAGAATTGTGTTATACTATGACAGCTAGCGATATGGAACCAGGCTTGTGGACTATACCAACCGATATGCAAACTGTACTTAGTATATCAGACGCTGCAGATCCTCATGCAGAATTATGTATTGACCCTACAATTGCTGATTGGGGGCAGTCTGATTCAATAGATGTTACAATGCTTTGGACTGTAACAAGTGGCATCTGTGATTTTTCGAAACCTGTACATGTTATTTTTTACCTTACCCCAACTGCTTATGCAGGTGAAGACGAAGGTATTTGTGGATCAGATTACACATTAAGAGCAACATATTCAAGTTCTAATTCACAAGGAACTTGGACTCAAATTTCAGGACCTGGTACAATAACATACCAAAGTGCTGCAAATCCACCACAAGATACAAATTTAGTAAATATTCATGCTAATAATAGCGGCGTTTATACTTTAGTTTGGGAAGAATTTCATTCAACAAATCAATCATGTACATCTTTTGATACCATAACTATTGAATTTATTCAAGAGCCTAATGTTGTTGCCGGCTCAGATATACCTGTATGTGGTAAGTGGGTGCAATTACACGCAGAACCAGACCCTGCTGCTACAGGTGGCTCATGGCATCCTGCTGCTGTTTATTGGGTTGACACTTTGTATTCTACTACTCAAGACCCTAGCTCTCAACTTAGACCCGATGCTTATGTTTACGAACCTGTAACAGAACAAGCATGTGTTGATACTATAGAATTTGTTTGGCAACAATTTATTCAAGGTACTGCTTTCCCTACTGTACAATGTGTAGCAAAAGATACAATGTATGTTTTCTTCCATGCTGATATTGAGGCTGAAAACCAAACCAATGTACCGGACTCTATTTGTGGTAGATTTATCGATTTAAATTCGGCACAGAATATTC
>CAMZKE010000031.1 GCA_947311115.1 uncultured Bacteroidales bacterium
AATCATTCAGTTTGAAACTTTTTTAATTTAGTTGTACTATTATTGAATCAAAATGTGGAATTATTGCTAGTTTTTTGGCTCTAAATTCTTTCTTAAGTAAGGTACAACGACCGATGTATAAGGTGGTTGGGAGTTTGAAAAAACACTCTTCTGTAACCCACATAGCAAAATCGTTTATTTTGTTTTTTATCTTCATTTTTCAAAACACAAAATCAATGATTTTGCGTTGCTAAATTTAAGCATAATTTCCCAGTTTAGCAACTTGCCCAACTGCATTATACATTTTGTTGCTTGTAGTGCATCTTGCAGAAGTTTTAAATCTTTCTCATTATTACGCCTTTATGTTTTGATAATTCGATTTCTATTTGACTCACTTTCTCAATAACACCAAGTTTCATGTAATAATCTAAAAGCATAGAATAATATCCAATCAAAATAGTGCTTTTTTCAAATAAAGGAAATTTATTTATCGAAATTTTTGCTATTATTAGTTTGGCTTTATCTAATTGTTCAGTAAAAACTAAATGATGTGCATAATATATTAGTAAATGATTACTTGCACTATCTGTTAAATAATCGCATAATTCGTTGAATGTATGATTTATTTTGTTAAAAATATTTGATATTAAAGCAAGATTATTTGTAAGTTGCAAAGCTTTAAATATAAAAAGTAAAAATAATTGAGAATTAAGAACTTGACTTAATTCATCGCCTTTAAATCGTTCTAACTGCCACTCAATTTTAGAAATAATATCCTTTTCACGAAGTTTATTTTTATGATTAAGATAAATATATGAAGCAATATTTCGTCCTAATAGAATTGGAAATTCTAAACCCGATTTATCTACTAATTGTAATTTATTATGATAACGAACAATTGCATTATCATCTTTGTTTAGAAATGCTTGATATACTTTTAAATTGTAGTAAAAAACATAAGATTGATTAGAATTACTATATTTATGATATTCATCTTGTGCAAAGCCATAAATTCCGTTCAAATGGTCTAAATCGACATAAAACTCAAAATAAAATTGCCTGGCATTGGGTTGTTTTGCAATATGTTTAATTACTTCTTTCTGTGTTTCAACATTTAATTGATGTATTATTGAGCCAAATATTTGAGAAATATTGAAAGCATATTTTCTTTTGTTAAGCCTAAACTCAAATATTGTTGGTAACAGATAAAACTGTTTTAAGAAAGTAATATCATTAATTGTTCTACTGTAAATTAATATTTTTTCAAGAAATGGATATATTTCTGTCCAATCTCCAAATTTTAAACATAAACATTCAATTTCGCTGTAATTAATTGTTGATTTTGTTTGTTGAGCAATAAAAAAATAGTTTAGTTCCTCAAAATCGGGTTTTTCCTGTTTTAGAATAAATAAATCAAAATTGTTAAACCCAACATATTGTGACAAAATATTTAAAGTGGTTTTATTAGGTTTGCTTTTAGTTTCAGATAATCCATATAAGCGACTAAATGTTTTATAAGAAATCCTGTTGCCTGTATCTTGTAAAACTGAAATCTCTAATGCTTTACAATCAGTAGTATTAGTAATTTTACGACCAAATTTATTTACAACCTCTTGTTTTATAAGCTCAATATATTGTTCCGATAGTTTTTCTTTTGGTCGCCTGCTCATAATATTGAAATAGTATAAAAAATAGCTATAAATGCCGTTATTGACGCAAATATTTGAAATTTATTAATTGTTTCTTTAAAAAACAAAACCGAAATAAATATTGTTATTAAATGTGTTGACGATGAAATTGCACCTGCAATATGCACAGGAATTTCGGTATAAGATAAATTCATAAATAAAACACCTGTTCCTGCTAAAATACCGAGAAACAAAAAATAAGGATAAAAACTTTTAATGTTTGATAAGTGCAAATGCTTTTTGAAATAAAAACGATAAATAACAAAACTCATTAATAAAACAGAAAGTTCTAAAATAAAACCTGTTTCTACAAAGCCAATTTGTTTTACAGGAACCGAGAGTAATGGTAAAGTAGTTCCCCAAATAAGAGCAGCTAATATACCAAACCAAACCGCCTTTGATATTTTAAAGTTTTGTATAGATTTCCAATCAGATAAAATAATTGTAATTAGAAATAAAACCAATGCTACTAATATTTTAGGATTAAAAGTTTCGTTTAATAAGACAAAAGCCGTAAACTGACCAAATAAAAACGACAAAGTTGCTACAATAACAACTAAACTTGTATTTGCTTTTTGTAATGCTTTATTAAAAAAGAAAAGACCAAAAAAACTAAGAACACTTATTACAAGAGAAAATCCTATATTTTTCAAATACGAAATATTGGAAATATTTTCGAGAATTATTGAAAAACGAGAAAATGAAAATAACAAGATAATAAAGAAAAATACCGAATGAATTGTTCTATAAAAAATAGCTTCTTCAACTTGCATTTTATCAACTGGCTTTCGCCATAAAGCATTGCTTATGCCAAAAGCAAACATTGATATAAGTTGATAAACTATTCCTGTCATTTGTTTTTTTATGTAAAAGTATAAATAAAAAACAAATCTGTGATTTTGTTAAAATCACAGATTTAGTCATTTTATTCTACAATTAATTTATAACTTGTTGAAGTATCTATAATATCTGTTTTTATATAGTAAATACCTTTTGTAAGTTGTGAAATATTTATTTTACTGTTGTTATTAACTTTTTGTATTAAAACTAATTTACCAATTGAATTAAAAATATAAATGCTTGTAATATTTTCCGTTTTAATATTGATGTAATTGGAAGAAGGGTTTGGATAGAAAGTGAATTTGTTATTGTTTGTAAGGTTGTTAATATTTGTTGTGGTTGTGTCTGTTGGGCATTCTGTACATATTGTGTATATTAATAAATTGTAATTTATTGTGGATTTGTTTGGTATGTATTGATAGTAATAAATTGAATCGATTGTACAATAATTATAGTCTATAATATAATTATCTATATCAATTGTATCTTGGCCATGTATTGAATCGGTATAATAAAAATGATCAAATGGTTCATTAAAGTAGTGTGAATATATTATTGCGTAATCGTTTTGATTTATTATTAGGTTTGAATCGATACTAATAAGTGTATCTATTGGATTTGTTGGATTATTAATAATTATGTTTTGTGGTTTTATAATTTGTATTGAATCATAATCGTAATAAACATCACCATTAAAATCTCTGTGAGAATGTAAATAATATTTTAAATAAAATGTATCGGGCACATTTGAAATATTAAATGTATGTATCATAGAATCGTTTGAAGAATAATAATAAGCATATTCATTATCCCAATCACTCGCGTTATAAGGTGTTAAATGTATTGAATCGAGTGTTAATTGATCAGGTGATTGAAAGTTTGTTGCATATAGTTGGCAATGCGTCCAATCTACTTTTAGAAGAGTATCCTGTATAAATTGATAAGAAGGATGTGGAGAAATTGAATCTCCACGAGCTGTTCCTGCAAAGGATTGTAGGCTTAATAAACCTAGAAAAAAGATTGTTAAAAATTTTAAAGTTTTCATGACGTTAATTATTTAATTTAAGAAAAGATAATGCTTTTACCTTTTTTAGTTTGATTATAGTTATTTAATATTTCACGAATTGTTTTAGCATCTTTTTTTGGAATAGAATAAGCCGAAATTTTACCTCCCATAATTTTAATGTGAATATCGGCACCAAACATATGTTGGTCTATTGTAATATTACGGATAAAACGAAAGGCTAAAAGTTGTTCGTCTTTGCCTATTAAATGCCAATTTCTTTTTTTTACAACAATTGTTTCTTCGTCGGTATTAATAATGATTTCCCACGGATTAACAACGTGTTCAGGTTTCCCATTAAAAACCAAAGCGTCTATTGATGATTGTGTTCTAAAAATCATTGGGTATAACTTTTAGTTCTTTTCCACATTTTGGACACTTATCAGACGAAACCCAAGAAGTAACAGCACAACTGCTACAAATTACACCGTGCCTTGTGCATCTATACCACTTTCTTACGCTAATAAGCGATTTTTTCTTTTTACAGATTGTGCAAGTAAGTTTTCCCATAACTAGTTATTTAAATATATTCCAGCCTCTTTTTTTTAATTTAATATTCTTCATTAATTTATTATCTAACATTGTTTTATCAATTGTAGATATGCTTAACTCTTTAGCAATTATATTTACAAACTCATTTTCTTTTATTTCTAATTTACCATCTGCAGCAACAATTAATAAGGCTTGTTCATAAAACATTACTTCATATCCGTTGTCTATTGCATATTTCTTAATATCTGTGAAAGGAAGAGGGGTGTCAAATAAATAATTTATTCGTTTTTTAAAATTATTAACCTTTTCTTTTTCAATAGAAATAGTAAACTTTAATATTTTTTTATTTTCGATATCTTCTTCAAGTAAATCATTCTCAATTATATTAGAAAAATTATTAATTAGTTCAATTTCTTCAGGTTGAATAACTTCGTCAATACGTGCTGTTATTGACCACATACTAACAAGCATTTCTAAATGCCTTTCTAATAATAATATTTGGTATAATAGACAAAATGGTTGCACTTTATAGGCAATTTTTTCCATGTGGACAAAATGGTTGCACTTTTTTAGCATAATAATTCTAAAACTGAAAATATAGATATAGCTTTGTTCTGTCAAGTAAAACGAAAATAGGCTCTGCTGGAGAGCAACCTATTAGGGATTATCTTGATGACCGACAAAAATGTAAATAAAGGAGTTCATATTTTGAGCTCCTTTAGATATTTTTAGAGGTCTTTATGCCTTTAAAAACTCATCTATAAAACGTTTCTTGTTTTTTAAAGATAAGCCATTATGATTACGAAGTTTGTTCTTTAAGTCTGCAAAATGACCATCTATAGCATTAGTTGTATTAGGTATGCCTAATTCATAGTAATCATACCATGTAAATAGATTGTTTAGATTTGTTTTAAGACTTCTATATGCACTTCTTAGACGTTTGTGAGTATAGTAACTTTTCCCTGTGCTATCATTTAAAGTTCTTTCCTTTAAGAAATGTTCCCATCTTTCAAACCAATCATTGAGAGCTCCTTGAAATGACTCTTTATCAGTTCTTGGCAATAATTGAACAATGCCTTTTAACTCAATAGATGCCTGTAAACGAGGTTTTTTTGTTATATATCGTCTAATAATTGCTGCTTGATGAAACTGACACATCTGAACAGGAATATTTCCAAATGAATTAAGTAAACCTCTGCGACCATCACATACAATAGCTAAAATAGTGTATCCTTTATTTATGAGTTCATTAATTCCTTGATGATAAAGATAATTACTTTCTGCTCTAACGTAATATTTTAATAAATTCTCTTTTGTTATAGCATCTTTAAATAGCATAACACCAAAACTTCTTCCCCAATATGTTGTATCCATTAATACGACCACATTTTTAGATTTCTTTTTTGGTGTTTTAATTTCAACAATTTCTATTTTTCTCTGGATAGTCCGTTTTGAACATTTATATTTTTCAGCAAGCTGATCATATGTTTGCTTACCCTTCGTATACTCATCCCATAATTGTTCGGGAATAATATAATTTCCCCCTGTAAAAAATGTATTGCAAGCTAAACATTTATAACGCTGTTTTGAATTCCTTACACCATATTTTCTTGTAATTGTACTTCCACAATTTTTACATTTTTTTTATTCATAGACTTTGATTTAATGCAAAGCTATGAATATACTACATTACAGAGGATTTTATCAACCATTTTGTCTATTAAGCCGAAATTTATTACTTCAAGTGCTACCTTACGTTGCAAAAGAAAATAATTTTGCACTAAAAGGAGGAACTGCAATAAATCTTTTTGTTAGAAATATACCTCGTTTATCTGTTGATATTGATTTAACATATTTGCCTCTCGATACAAGAGCTATTACCTTGAGTAACATCCAAACAAGTTTAAATAAAATAAAAATAGATATAGAAAAACACCTTCCCGATATACGAGTTCATACAGTTAAACTAAATGGCGGAACTGATGTTAAATTAAATTGTCAATCTAAAAATGCACAAATAAAAATTGAAGTAAACACAATAACAAGAGGAAATGTTTTTCCTATTAAGTTGATGCAAATAAACGATACTGTTCAAGATGAGTTTGGGAAATTTGCAGCAATAAATGTTGTTTCAATGGCTGAATTATATGGAGGAAAAATATGTGCTGCTATTGATAGACAACATCCAAGGGATATATTTGATGTAAAACTTTTATTATATAACGAGGGATTTAATGATGAAATTTGGCAAGGGTTTAAAGTTGGTTTAATTAGTCATTACAAACCTATTTCTGAGTTAATATCTCCTATCTTAAAAGACCAAAAATTAGCTTTTGATAATCAATTTGCAGGAATGACAAGCGTTGATTTTTCTTATAATGATTATATTAATACACGAAAAATATTAATAGAAATTATAAAAGATAAATTAACTACTGATGATAAAGAATTTATACTAAGCTTCGAAAATGCTGAACCAAAATGGGAACTTTTCCCAATACCAATATTAAAAGATTTACCGGCTGTGAAATGGAAATTATTAAACATTAATAAGCTTAAAGAAATAAATCCCAAAAAACATTATACAATGATGGATAAACTTAAAAAAATATTAACTTAATTCAACAACCCCCAAATAGCCATCACCCACCCCATAAAGCCTAAAAATCTCATTTTTAAGGCGAATAAGGTTAGCAACATCCTCATAATTATATTTTAGTACTTGTTGTTTTTTGTAAGGGTCGTACCAATCACGGTTAAGTTGCCAAATATTAGTTTTATATTGCTTTTGAGTTCGCTTTATATCGAACATAACTTCAAACGAAGCCAATTTATAGCTATCCATGCCGGGCATAATATCACGGAAAACTTTTAGCAAGTTGATACAACGGTAATTATTACGAATATCCAAACCTGTAAATTTTTCGAGCATTCCAATATCAGGACCATAAAAATAAATATATCCTGTTACCGGTTCTAACATTGCTTGTATATGCTG